>JAGVSZ010000412.1 GCA_019137045.1 Betaproteobacteria bacterium | reverse complement strand
CGGGGGGCGCCGCCTGCGGCCGCAGGCGGGCGGCGGGGCGCGCGCGCCCGCCGGCCGCCGGCGGGGGCGCTAGTTCCACGGCGGCTTGGGGATCACCAGCTGCGCGGCGGGCGGGCCCGCCGGGGCGACGCCCGCGTAGAAGCCCTTCTGCCACTGGCCGATGAGCGGGAACGCGTCCTTCGGCATGTTGTCGACCAGCTTGATCTTGCCGATCAGCGTGTCGAAGGTCCCCGTCTGCAGCTCCTTGACGATCGCCGCGCGGTCGATCTTGCCGACGCGCTCGATCGCCTGCTCGAGCATCTGCAGCGAGGAGTAGCCGATCGCGGCGCCCCAGAGGTCCGGCCCGCGCTTGAACATCTCCCGGTGCCGCTTGGCGTAGTCGAGCAGCGCCTGGTTGTTCGGCGCCCAGCCGCCGAACGAGATGATGCCCTCCACCCCCGGGCCGAACTTGTCCGGGAACATCGAGAAGAACGTGCCCACGCCGAGGAACATCACCTTGGGCGCGAAGGAGGTCACCTTGGCCTGCTCGGTGAGCGCGAAGGTGTCGGGCGGGTAGCTGAAGGCGACGAAGGTGTCGGCGCCCGAGCGCGCGGCCTCGGCGAGCAGCGGCGACATGTCCTGCGTGCCGATCGGGTAGCTCTTGTCGTACACCACCTTGAAGCCCGCCTTGGCGAAGCCGGGGCGCGCCGCGTTCGCGAGGTCGATGCCGAACCCGTCGGAGATGCTCACCATCGCGATGTTGCCGTTGATCTTGCCGTCCTTGCGCGCCTGCTCGAGCAGCGCGGAGAGCGCGTCGATGTACTGCTTGCTGGTGCCGAGGAACCAGAAGCTGTTGGGCCAGCGCTTGGCGAGCTCCGGCGCCTTGTCGGTCACCGCGCTGAAGGCGAGCTGCGGGTAGCCGTACTTGTTGAACACCGGGCCCACCGCGAGGTTGATGCCGGTGCCCCAGGGCGGGAAGAGCAGGTCCACCTTGTCCTGGGTGATCAGGCGCTCGACCGCGCGCACCGCCTCCTCGGAGCTGGAGCGGTCGTCGTACTCGACCACCTCGATCGGCACGCGCCTGCCGAGGCTCTTCAGCATCAGGCCGCCGCGGGCGTTGACCTCCTTCACCCACATCTCGTACTGCGGGATGTTGGTGGTGGCCGCGCCGCCGGCGTTGGGGCCGGTCTTCGAGATGGCGTAGCCGACCTTGATCGACTTGATGTCCTGCGCGCCGGCGGCGCCGGCGAGGCCGAGGGCGGCGACCGCCGCGGCGGCGAGCGTGGTGCGAATCACGTTCTTCAGCATCATGATCCCTCCTCCTGAGAGGCGCCATTCTGGTCGCGTTCGGGCCGCGCGTCTTGCCCCAGAGCGAACCGCGCGCGGGGACGCGCGTGATGCGATGCAGCATCGAGGCGCTCCGCTACACTCCGCTCCGGTTCCGCGCCGCGCCGGCCCCCGCTCATGCCCTCGGTCATCTCCACGCAGGACGTCGCACCCGCCGAGCGCCAGGCGATGTGGGCCGATCTGCTGTGGCGGCAGTTCCGCAGCCTGCTCTCGCCCGCCTATGCCGGGCCGCGGTTCGACGGCCGACTGGCGTCGAGCGAGCTCGCCGACCTGCGGCTCTGCCGCATCGACGCGACGCGCCACCGCGTGATGCGCTCGCCCGCGGAGGCCCGCCGGGACGATCGCGGCGGCCTGAAGGTGGTCGCGCAGCTGCGCGGCGCGGCGAGCTTCGAGCAGGCGGGTCGGCGCGTGGTGCTGAGGCCCGGGGAGTGGAGCATCTACGACTCCGCCCGGTCCTACGTGGTCACCAATCCCGCGAGCGTCGCGCAGCTCGTGCTGGTCCTGCCGCGCGAGCGCGTGCAGGCGCCGGGCGTGCGCGTCGACCAGGTCGCCGCGCGGCGCTTTCCCGGCCGCGGCGGCGCGAGCGGCGTGGCCTTCGAGCGGCTGGTCGCCGCGTTCGACGACGCGCCGGCGAGGTCGCAGGCGGATGCGGCGGCCGACCGGCTCGCCGAGTCGATCGCGCTGGCGCTCCTGGAGCGCGCCGGGATCCAGTCCGATTTTTCGCTGCGCGCCTCGGCCCGCGACCGCGTGCGCGCCTACGTCGACGCCAACCTGCGCGACCCGGCCATGACGCTCGATCGCGTGGCCGCCGCCGTCGGCTGCAGCAAGCGCAACCTGCACAAGCTCTTCCGCGACGAGGGCGAGACCCTGGCCGCGTACATCTGGCAGGCGCGCCTCGCGCGCATCCGCGAGGACCTCGCCGCGCCGGCGCTGCGCGCGCGCTCGATCACGGACATCGCCTTCGAATGGGGCTTCAGCAGCGCGGCGCACTTCAGCCGCAGCTTCCGGGCGCGCTACGGCATCGCACCGCGCGGGTACCGGGCGCTCGCGGCCGCGGCGTAGCCGCCGCGGGCCGGGCTCAGGCGGGCGACAGGTCCTCGGACATCTCCGTCACCAGGTGCTCGGCGAGGCGCGTCGCCAGCGCCATCACGGTCAGCGACGGATTGACCGAGAGCGTGCGCGGAAGGAGCGACGCGTCGCCGACGAACAGGCGCTTCACTTCGTGCGCCTCGCCGCGTCGGTCGACGACCGACCGCGCCGGATCGTCGCCCATGCGGCAGCCGCCCTGGACGTGCGTGGAGATCAGCCCCGTCCAGTACACCTGCCGCGCGCCCGCCGCGCGCAGCACGTCGTGGCTGAATTGCCGGGCCGCGGCGATGCGCGCGAGCTCGCTCGGCTGCAGGTCGACTGCGATCCGCTCGGCGCCGCCCGCGTCGAGCTGCACCGACGCGTTGTTCTCGTCGTTGACCATCGCCAGCACCCCGGCGTAGCGGCGGTAGGCGCGCACCGCCTCGACCAGCCGCGCCCCCCACAGCGGCCCGTGCTCGTCGCGGAGCGTGGTCGCGAAGGCGATCGGGTCCATGACGGTCGCGGCCTCGACCACGAAGCCGCCGTCCGCGTCGCGCTGGAACTTCATGCAGTGCGCCGAGATCGGGTACACGCGGTGCGCGTCCTGCGGCTCGTCGAACAGGCCGTAGACGAGGCGCGCCGGGTGCAGGCCGACGTGACGCCCGAGGGCGCCGTTGCGCAAGCCCGAGCGCAGCAGCAGCTGGGGCGTGTTGAGGGCGCCCGCGGCGGCGACGACGTAGCGCGCGCGCACGCGGTGGCGCGCGCCGGCGGCGTCCGCGTACTCGACGCCGACGGCCTGCGGCCCCGCGGCCGTGTCCTCGATCAGCACGCGCTCGACCTGTGCGCTGGTGCGCAGGTCGAGCAGTCCGCGCGCAAGGGCCCAGGCGATGTAGGTGTTCATCGTCGACTTGCCCCCGCCCGTGGGGCAGCCCTGCAGGCACGAGCCGTAGCTCTGACACTCCGCGTCGGTGTACGAGTGCACCGGCTCGAGGTCGGCGCCGAGCGCGCGGAACCCGGGCCGCACCGTGTAGATGCACTTCTGCCAATCGCTGCGCTCGCGCACGCCGAGGAGGTCCTCGACGCGCGCGTAGTAGGGGTCGAGATCGGCGCGCGCGAACGGCCGGCCCGCGCCGTTGGTGAGGCCGGTGGCGAGGTGCCACTTCGCCACGTCCTCCTCGTGGGCGCGCAGCGCCACCTTGGTGTTGATCGTCGTCGTGCCTCCGACGCAGCGCGCCGCGAGAAACGTCACCACGTCGCCGTCGGGCAGCGGCGCGAAGCGCAGCGGCCAGAAGAGGTCGTGCGTGGCCTTGGCCTCCCAGCGCCGGAAGTCTTGCGTGGTCAAGTGGCGTCCGACTTCGAGCAGCAGCACGCGGTAGCCGCCCTGCGCCAGCTCGCCGGCGACCACGCCGCCGCCGGCCCCCGAGCCGACCACGACGACGTCGAACCCGTCCTTCACCGGATCCCCAGGTACGACCAGTCGCGCTCGAGATCGACCGCGCGCGGCGGCTCGAAGCCGATCTCGGCCCACGCCCCCGGGCCGGCGTGGCCGGGCGCGACGAAGTCGCTGTAGAACGCCTCGATCGCCAGCGCGCGCACCAGCGCGAACTCGGGCGTGCGCTCGTGCCGCGCGAGCGCCCCGCTCGCGGCGGCCGGCGCCAGCCGATCGATCGCCGCCAGCGCCGCGGCGCGCACCGGCGGCGGCATCAGCGCGAGCTTGGCGTCGACGTAGACCACCGGGCCGACGCGCGCGGACCCGGGCACGATCGCCTCGCACAGCGCCGCGACGCCGCGCGCGTGGTCCTCGTCCAGTACTCGCAGTTGCGCCATGCGCGCTCCGGGCGATCCCGAGGTTGCGAAGATCGGCACGACCCTCCCCCGTCCGCCGTGCCGGCGGCAATCTTAGTCCTTTCCGTTTGCGGCGCGTGTAAGTGGATTGTAAGAGCGGCGTCGTACAGAAGACCGGTCCTCACAGCGGGAAACCGGGTCATGCTTCGCCACACAGCGCTCCTCGCGGCCGCCGCGCTCGCCCTCGCCGGGGCCGCGCGCGCGGACACCGCGGCAGACGGCAAGGTCCTGTACGAACAGAAGTGCGCCGCCTGCCACACCATCGGCGGCGGGGACCGGATCGGCCCCGACCTGCACGGCGTCGCCGCGCGGCGGCCGGAGGCCTGGCTGCTGCACTTCATCACCGCGCCCGACAAGATGATCGCGGCGAAGGACGAGGTCGCGGTCCGCCTGTACGAGAAGTACAACCGCATCATCATGCCCAACCTCGGCCTGTCGGAGGCCGACGCGCGCGCGGTGCTCGCCCACATCCAGGCGATGACCGCGGGGGCGGTCCCGGCCGCCGCGGCCGCACGGCCGTCGCCCCTCCCGCAGCCCGAGCTCGCCGCGCCGCAGTCGGCGGTGCTCACGACGTTCCTCGTGCTCGCGGCGCTGATCGTCGCGGTGTTCGGGTGGATCGCGCTCAGCACCCGCTCGCCCGCGGAAGTGGACGTGAAGCGCGCGTACGGCGTGCGCAAGGTGTTCTTCGTCACCGCGGCGGTCGTGCTGGTCGCGCTCCTGGTCGCGACGCTGCCGCGCGCACCCTACGCCCGGGCCGACCTCAAGCCCGACCGCATCGTGCACGTCGCCGCCCGGCAGTTCGACTTCGTCTTTTCCGACGAGCCGATCGTCAGGGCGACCGACATCGGGCGGGTGCCGACGATCCAGCGCCTGGCGCTGAAGGCCGGCACGCTGGTGGAGTTCCGCGTCACCAGCCTCGACGTCAACCACGGCTTCGGGCTGTACGGGCCGCAGCGCCAGCTCGTGGCCCAGACCCAGGCGATGCCCGGCTACGTAAACCGGCTGGTGGTGCGGCTCGCCGAGCCGGGGCAGTACAAGGCCTTCTGCCTCGAGTACTGCGCCGCCGGCCACCACCTCATGCAGGTCGGCCTGACGGTCGAGTGAGACGAACCCGGGGAGAGAATCGATGCGCGCCGTGAAGTCCCAGACGCTCTACTGGATGGCGATCACCTTCGTGCTGTTTCCCGTCCTGATCCTGCTCGGCATCTACATGCGCTCGGTGCAGGCCGGCGCGCTCCCCGCGCTCGAGGGCTGGTTCTACCCGATGATGACGCTGCACGGCGTCGGGATGGTCGGGGTCTGGTACGTGGCCGCGGTCGCGTGCGCGGCGAACGTGCTGGCAAAGTACGCCGCGCCGTCGCCGGCGATCGGGCGGCTCGCGATCGCCGGCACCGTCGTCGGCGTGCTGCTGCTGCTCGCGTGCGTGTTCCTCGGCCGCTTCGCCGCCGGGTGGTACTTCCTCTATCCCCTGCCGTTCAAGGGCGAGTGGCCCGCCTGGTCGGCGGTGGTGTTCCTCGTCTCGCTCACCGTGCTCGGCGCCACCTGGCTCGTCTGGTCGCTCGACCTGCTGCGCGCGATCGCCGCCAGGTACTCGCTCGGCCAGGCGCTCGGCTGGCATTACCTCGCCGGGCGCAGCGACCCGGTGCTCCCGCCCGCGGTCCTGATCATCACCGTCAGCCTGATCGCCTCGGTCGCGGCGCTGGTCGCCGGCGTGATCATGCTGGTGCTGTTCTACCTCGAGCTCGCCACCGGCGCGCCGAACGACGCGCTGCTCATGAAGAACCTGATCTTCTTCTTCGGCCACACGCTGGTCAACCTCGCGCTCTACCTCGGGGTGGCGCTCGCCTACGAGGTGCTGCCCGAGTACGCCGGCCGGCCGTGGAAGACGAACAAGGTGGTGGTGATCTCGTGGAACGCGGTGCTCGCGATCGTGCTGGTCGCCTACTTCCACCACCTGTACATGGACGTCGTGCAGCCGGGCGTGCTGCTGTACATCGGGCAGGTCGCCTCGTACGCGAGCGCGATTCCCGCCGCGGTGGTCACGATCTTCGGCGCGCTGCTGCTCGTCTACCGCGCGCGCATGCGCTGGAACCTGGCCTCGATCCTGTTCTTCCTCGGCCTGGCCGGCTGGGCGATCGGCGGGGTGGGGGCGGTGATCGACTCGACGATCAGCGCGAACGTGCGCCTGCACAACACGCTGTGGGTGCCGGCGCACTTCCACACCTACATGGTGGCCGGGCTGGTGTTCCTGGTGGTGGCCTACTTCTACCACGTGTGCCAGGAGGCGGCCGCGGCGCCCGAGCGCACCGGTTACCAGAAGCTCCTCGCGACGCTCATGGTGCTGGGCGCCTACGGGTTCTTCCTCATGTTCTACCTGTCCGGCGCGTACTCGGTGCCGCGCCGTTTCGCCGCGTATCCCGCCGAGCTCGCGCACGGCGCCATCTATTCCGGCATCGCGGCGGCATTCGCGGCGCTGTTCCTGCTCGGCTTCGTCCTCTACCTCGTGGAGACGGGGAAGCGCTGGCGCAGGGCGCTCGCGCATGCGTCCTGAGCCGCGCCGGGCGCTCGTCGCGCTCGCGATGCTGACGCTGGCGCTGGCGGCGCCGTGCGCCGTGCCGGCGGCCGCCGACGGCGTCTCGCGCGCGGAGAGCCGGCTCGTCGACCGCGCCGTGCCCGACATCCCGCTGCGCCTGGCCGACGGGCGCACGACGCGCCTCGCTGCGCTCGCGGGCGACAGGCCGCTGCTCGTCGCCTTCTTCTACCGCCGCTGCGCCGGGGTGTGCACCCCGCTGCTCGAGTGGGTGCGCGACGCGGTGCGCGAGGTGGGTGGGCTGGGCGCCGATTACCGCGTGCTCGCGCTCAGCTTCGACGACGCCGACACGGTCGCCGACCTGCGCGCCCAGGCGCGCGCGATCGGGGTGCTCGGATCCCCGCACTGGTCGTTCGCCATCGCCGAGCGCGACGCGGTGGCGCAGGTCGCCGGCGCCGTGGACTTCTGGTACCGACGCGACCCGGCGACCGGGCAGTACGACCACCCCGCGCTGGTGCTGGCGCTCGACCGGGGCCGCGTGGTGCGCGCGATGCTCGGGGCGCCCGGCGGATCCGACCGCTTCCGCGAGCTGGTGTGGGAGCTGCGCGGCGCCTTCATCCCCTTCTATCGGGTCCCCGGCCAGACGCCGCTCGCCTGCATCGCATTCGATCCGCGCACGGGCGCGACGCGCCTCGACTGGGGGCTGGCGCTGCTCGCGCTGCCCGCGCTCGCGGCGGTCGGGGCGGCGCTGGTCACGTTCGCCGGCGCCGGACGGCACCGCCGGGCGGCGTGAGCACACGCGCGGCGGCGCCCGCAGGCGCCGCCGCCCGGCGCGTCAGTTGCGCAGGAGGTTGTGGAAGAGATCCATCGCCTCGGCGCCCGCGACTTCCCAGGCGGCCGGCACATCGGGGCGGCTCGACGCCCCGTGGTGGATCACCAGGCTCACCGACGGCGCGCCGAGCCGCTGCGCGCGCGCGATGCGGCGCGTGCAAGTGCCGTCGCGGTACGGCGCCCCAGCGCTCTGGAGAATCCGGACCGGCGCATAGGGCTTCCACGTGCTCTGCGTCACCCCGCCGAAGCCGTCGTCGAGCGCACAGTCCGGATGAAACGCGACCGCCGTCCTGAACCGGCTCGCGTTCGTCGCGGCGCGCGATGCATCGACCGCAGCGAGCGCGCCGTTCGCCCCCTGCGACCAGCCGATCAACCCGATCCGGTCGGCCGCCGCGTACCCGCTCGCGGCCAGGAAACCATAGGCGCCGTCGGCGTCCGCCGCGCGCTCGCTCGCGCCGGTGGCGCTGCAGCGCTCGCCTTCACCGTGCGGGCGATCGCCGTCGACGAGCAGTGCGACGTAGCCGGCGGCCGCCAGGCGCTCGCCCCAGGTGCGATAGGTCTCGGCGGCGCTTTCGGCGCTGCGCTCGCAGCCGGGCAGCATGATGACGGCGGGCCGTGGCCCGGGCTCGACGGGACGGTATAGCGTCGCGGGGACGGTGTGGCCCTGCGGATTGGTGAACGAAACCTCCTGGGCGCTGGCGAGGCGCGCCTGCGCGGCGCCCGACAGGCCGAGGATGGCGGCCGCCACGGCGGTAGCGAGGACGCTTCTCTGGGTACGGATCACGATGGGTCTCCTTTGGCTGAGAGATGAGACGCCATCCCCATCGCAAGAGCCGTACCCAACTCGGAAGCTCCATCGATATCAACGAGTTACCCGCTGCGCTGCCCGACTCGGCGCAAGCGGGGCTGTTGGCGAGCGCGAACGCCGCCGCGTGTCGGCCGAGCCATCCGATTGAACCGATTGAGAAAGCCGGCGTTGGCGCAGGCCAACAGCGCGCGCGGCGAATCAGAAGAGGAGCTTCTCGAGCGCGCGCGTCCGCGCGGGCGGCTCCATGTCGAGATAGCGCCGGAGCGCCGCGCGGCAGCACTCGTACTGCTGGCGCGCCTCGCCGACGCGACCGGCGCGCGCGAGCAGCGTGATCAGCGACTCGTAGAGATCGAGCGCCGCGGGCTCGACGTCGAGCGCGGCGCGCAGCGTCCAGATCGCCTCGTCGGGGCGGCCCGAGCGCACGCACAGCTCCGCCCGCATCCGCGCCGCATCGAGGTAGGTGTGCCGCAGCCGCACGCGCTGCGGCTCGAACGGATCCTCCTCGGCGTCCTCGGCGAAGAGGTCGCCGCGGTACAGCCGCAGGGCGTCCTCGAGCAGGCCGAGCGCGCGCTCGTCGTCGCCGCCGCGCCGCGCGCCGCGCGCCGCGTCCACGCGGTCGAGAAAGTCGAACAGGTCCACCGCGTGCGGCGCCTCGGTGTTGAACCGGTACCGGTCTTCGTCGCACAGCACGTACGCCGAGGTGCGCGGCCCGCGCCCGCGCTCGATGGTCGAGCGCAGGGCGCTGACCACGCCGTGCAGGCGGTTCGCGCCCGCCCGCGGCGGGGCGTCGGGCCAGAGCAGCTCCACCAGCCGGTCGCGGTGCACGGGCGTCCCGCGCTGGAGCAGCAGGCACTTGAGCAGCTGCACCGCCTTGCGCCGCCCGAACGACTCGAGGCGGATCCGCTGCCCGTCGCGCACGAGCTCGAACGGGCCGAAGCAGCGCACGGCCAGCTCCCCCTCCTGCCTCGTCTCCGCGCGCGCGCCCGCGTGCCGCCCGGGCAACGCGATCGGCACCAGCGACTTCACTTCCTCGAGCAGCCGCAGCCCCCACTCCATCGGCACCGCGTCGTCGCGCCAGCCGACGCCGACGTAGCCGAGCGGACGCCCGTCCGCCCCCAGCGGCACGCCGATGAACGACCGGATGCCGCGGCGCTTGACCGCCTGGCGCAGGAAGCGCCGATCGCGCTGGAATTCGTTCGTGAAGAGCGGCTGCTGCAACAGGGTGACGGTGCCCGGATACCCCGCGCCGAGCGGCATGTGCGTGCGCTCCATGAACGCGGCGCGGTCGGGCCCCTCGCAGTCCACGAGCACGACCTCCTTGCCGGAGGGGTCCACCAGGAAGAGCTCGCAGTCGTCGGCGGCGACGACGCGCCGCAGCCCCTCGAGCGTGCCCGCGACCGACCCGAGGCGCTCGGCGAGCACGCCGCGCGCAACCGCGCGCTCGAGCTGCGCGCTCGCGGCGCCGCCGGCGCCGATGTGCGACAGCGGCAGCCAGACGATGGCGCCGCCGCCGGGCTCCGGCAGCGGCAGGATCGGGCAATGGGTGTGGAGCGGGTCGTCCGGCGCGTGCGCGACGTCGGCGGTGCGCGCGGCGCACGCGGCGGGGCAGCGCGCGCAACGCTCCGCCGCCGCGCCGGTTCCGATCCCTTCGAGGACCGCGCGGCAGGACCGTCCGACGGCGGCGCGCGCCGGGACGCGCAGGGCCCGGGCCGTGGCTTCGGGCCAGCCGCGCACGCGAAAAGCGTCGTCCACCCAGAAGAACGGGCGGAACGGCTCGGTGCTGCACCGCTCGACGACCGATCGCATGGCGCCTCTCCGCGTCGTACCGGAATCCGGGCCGCCTGCCGGCTCGACGCAGCTGATTCTAGACGCTGTCGCGACGCCGGATGACGAGAATCCATTGGCGCACGCGGGACTCGGAGCTTGCTCGCGGTTCGGCGGCGGGTTTCGCCCCGATCGGGAACGCGCATCGGAACGGTCCGCGTCGCCCCGACGCCGGCGTCGCCGGCAATGAGTGCGTCGAGCCTCATCCGGAAGCGCTGCTTAGCAGAGGTCACATCCCCTGCCCGGTCTGGATGCTACGGTCCTCGATCGCCCGAAGAACGGGGCCTCACCCCGCTCCCGCCATGGCTCGCGTCCGTCTCCTCCTCGTCAATCCCCGCTACCCGGAGAGCTTCTGGAGCTTCCGCTGGGCGGTCGAGCGCGTGCTGCCGCGCACGAAGCGCACGATCAATCCGCCGCTCGGGCTCGCGACCCTCGCCGCGCTCTGCCCGCCCGACTGGGAGGTGACGATCGTCGACGAGAACGTCGAGTCGCTTCCCCTGGAACCGCAGGCCGACCTGATCGGCGTCTGCGGCATGGGCGTGCAGTTCCGCCGCCAGCGCGCGCTGCTCGAGTTCTACCGCCGCCGCGGCTACGCGGTGGTGGCGGGCGGCAGCTACGCGTCGCTCTGCCCCGAGCAGTACGCCGCGCACGCCGACACCGTGATCGCGGGCGAGGCGGAGTACATCTGGCCCGCGTTCTGCCGCGACTTCGAGGCCGGGACGGCGCAGCCGCTGTACCGCGAGACCGGGGTGGTGCGCCTCGAGGACTCGCCCACGCCGCGCTTCGACCTCCTCAAGCTCGACCGCTACACCACCGCGACGCTGCAGTTCTCGCGCGGCTGCCCGTTCCGCTGCGAGTTCTGCGACATCATCGTCATGTTCGGCCGCAAGCCGCGCTACAAGAGCGTCGAACAGGTCGGCCGCGAGCTCGACGCGCTGCGCGCGCTCGGGGTGCGCAACGCTTTCTTCGTCGACGACAACCTGA
>JAGVSZ010000051.1 GCA_019137045.1 Betaproteobacteria bacterium | reverse complement strand
CACGCCGATGATCCGGACCGGGCGCGCGCCCTGCTGCAGCGCGGTCCCGTCGGGGACGAGCAGGGAATCGCGAACGTTCATACCTCATTGGATTGCAAGTCGCGTGCCCGGGTTCGGCACCTTTGCCGGTAGGGATGTGCAATAGTCCCGTCCATGACAAGGGCATTGCGGCGCAGCGCCGCCGGCGCCCGGCGGTACACTCGCAGCGCGCGTCGAAAGGAGCCCCGCCATGACCGTCGTCAAGCTCGCCGACCAGGAGATCGCCGCCGCCCTCGCGCGGCTGCCCGGCTGGAGCCGGGTCGACGGCCGCGCGGCGATCGCGAAGAAGTTCCAGTTCGCCGATTTCAACGCGGCCTGGGGCTTCATGGCGCGCGTCGCGCTCGCCGCCGAGAAGCAGAACCACCATCCCGAATGGTTCAACGTCTGGAACCGCGTCGAGATCACGCTCTCGACGCACGACGCCGGCGGGCTCTCCGCGCGCGACGTGCGGCTCGCGGAGGCGATCGAGGCGATCGCCGCGCGCTAGCGCCTCAGCGCGACGGCGCGACCACTGCCTGCACCGCCGCGGCGACCGCGAGCGTCCTGCGGTCGCTCCCGCCCACGCCCGCGATCGTGAGACCGACCGGGGCCTCGCCCGCAGGATGGCACGGGAGGGTCGCGGCGCAGCCGTCGAGCGCGTTCGCGATGCCGGTGTTGCGCAGCACCTTGAGGTTCCAGTCGAAGTACGCGGCGTCGGTCGCGGACACCTCGGCGATCGTCGGCGGGATCACCGCCACCGTCGGATAGAGCATCGCGTCGTACGGCGCGACGAGCGCGTCCGCCGCGCGGATGGCCGCCGCGCGCTCGTGCTGGAGCTCGATGTACTCGGCGGCCGAGAACTGCTCGCCGAGCGCGAGCCGCTGCGCGACGCGCGGATCCATCTCGCCGAAGCGCTCGCGCCGGCCGCGATGGACGTGCCAGCTCTCCGCGCCCGCCAGGCCGCCCTTGCGGAAGAGCTGCTGGGCGTGCGTGAACACCGGCGCGTCGACCTCCTCCACCTTCGCGCCCGACCTCGACAGCGCCGCCAGTGCGCGCGCGAACGCGCGCGCGACCTGCGCGTGGAGATCCTCGAGCAGGCTCGACTTGGGCACGACCAGGCGCAGGAGCCGCGGCGGCATCTCGGGCAGCGGCACCGGCGCCGCGCCGGCGAGCACCGCGTCGTACGCCGCGCAGCACGCGACCGAGTTCGCCAGCGGTCCCACGGAGTCGAGCGTGTACGAGAGCGGGAACGCGCCTTCGCGCGGCACCCGGGCGGCGGTGGGTTTCCAACCGGTCACGCCGCACAGCGCCGCCGGGATGCGCACCGAGCCGCGCGTGTCGCTGCCGAGCGCCATCGCGCACATGCCGTCGGCCTGCGCGACGCCGGCGCCGGAGGACGAGCCGCCGGGAATGCGGCCGCTCGCGCGGTCCCAGGGACCGCGCGGCGTGCCGTAGTGCGGATTGAGACCGAGCCCGCCGAACGCGAACTCGACCATGTTGGTGCGGCCCAGGATGATGGCGCCCGCCGCGCGCAGCCGCGCGATCACCGGTGCGTCGGCTTCCGCGCGCTGCGCCAGGACCTTGGAGCCCGCGCGGGTGACGTCGCCCGCGACGTCGTAGAGGTCCTTCACCGAAACCGGCAGCCCGTCGACCGGGGATCGCTGCACGCCGGCGCGCCGCAGCGCGTCGGCATGGTCGGCGTCGGCGCGCGCGGCGTCGGCGTACACCTTGAGAAAAGCGCGCCCACCCTCGCCCTTCGGATCGGCGATGCGCTCGAGCGCGGTCTCGACGAGCTTGCGGCTCGTGGTGCGTCCGGCGGCGAGGTCCTGCGCGAGCTGGCTGACGGTCCACATGGGCGGCGGCGATCCGGATGGGGGAGGCGCGAGGATACCGCGCAGCCGCCCCCCACCCCGGCGACGCGGCGTCGCCCCGTCCCCGGCGCCGTCCGAGGGGAGTAGAATGCTGCATTGCAACAATACCTGCGCCGACGGAGGCTCGCCTGCGGAATCCTTCGACCCCATCGCGCTCCAACGGAGCGACCGGAACGCGGCTGGGCGTGCTCACGCTCGCAGCGGTCGGGGTCGTCTTCGGCGACATCGGCACCAGCCCGCTGTACGCGTTCAAGGAGGCGTTCGCCGGCGCGCACCCGCTCCCGATCACCCCGGCGCACGTCTACGGCGTGCTGTCGCTGATCTTCTGGTCGGTGATGCTGATCGTCTCGCTCAAGTACGTCGCCTTCGTGCTCCGGTTCGACAACCGCGGCGAAGGAGGCGTGCTCGCGCTGCTCGCGTTCGCGCAGCGCCTGTTCCGGTCGAACCCGCGCCGGCAGTGGCTGGTCGGGGCGATGGCGGTGTTCGCGGCGTCGCTCTTCTACGGCGACGCGGTGATCACGCCCGCGATCTCGGTGCTGTCGGCGGTGGAGGGTCTGTCGGTCGCGACGCCCGCGTTCGAGCGCGCCGTCGTGCCGGTCACGGTCGGGATCCTCATCGGCCTGTTCGCGCTCCAGAAGCACGGGACGGGCAAGGTGGGGCGTCTCTTCGGGCCGATCACGGTCGCGTGGTTCCTGACCATCGCCGCGCTGGGCGTCGCGAGCATCCTCAAGTCGCCGGGCATCTTCGCGGCGCTGGATCCGAGCCACGCCGTGGCGTTCGCGCTCCGCGCGCCGGGGCTCGCCTTTCTCGCCCTCGGCGCGGTGTTCCTGACGCTCACCGGCGGCGAGGCGCTGTACGCCGACATGGGGCATTTCGGACCGCTGCCGATTCGCGTCGGGTGGTTCGGCCTGGTGCTCCCGGCGCTGATGCTCAACTACCTCGGCCAGGGCGCGCTCGTCCTGCGCGAGCCCGCGGCGGTCCAGAACCCCTTCTACCTGCTCGCGCCGCCCGACCTGGTGCTCCCGCTGGTCGCGCTCGCGACCGCCGCGACGGTCATCGCCTCGCAGGCCACCATCGCCGGGGCGTTCTCGGTCACCCAGCAGGCCTCCCGCCTCGGGTACCTGCCGCGCATCCCGGTGACCCACACCTCGGAGACCGAGCGCGGCCAGATCTACATCGGCCGCGTCAACCGGGTGCTGCTCGTGCTGGTGGTGCTGCTCGTGATCGGCTTCGGCTCCTCCAGCAACCTGGCGGCCGCCTACGGCATCGCGGTGTCCGGGACGATGGCGCTCGAGACCGCGCTCGTCGCGATCGTCGTGTCCGCGCTGCCCGGCCGGTGGAAGGGCGTGGTGCTCGCCATGCTCGGCCTCGTCGCCGCAGTCGAGCTGACCTTCTTCGCGTCGAACGCCACCAAGATCGTCGCGGGCGGATGGTTCCCGCTCCTGTGCGGGCTGGTGATCTTCACCCTCCTCTCGACCTGGAAGCGCGCGACCGACATCCTGAACGCCGACGCCGCGCGCAAGCGCGTGCCGATCGCGGGGTTCTTCGAGCACCTCGGCGCGGTCGCCACCGTGCCGGGGACGGCGGTGTTCTTCTCCGCCGACCCGGACGCGGTGCCGACCACGCTGCTGCACAACCTCAAGCACAACAAGGTGCTGCACGAGCGCGTGGTGTTCTTCACCATCGCGACCGCCGACGAGCCGCGCGTGCCGGACGCCGAGCGCACCGCGGTGAGCGTGCTCGCGCCGGGGCGGCTCTACCAGGCGACGGTCCGCTACGGCTTCATGGAGGAACCCGACGCGATGCGCGCGCTCGCGCTGCTCGCGCGCCACGGGCTGCGCTTCGAGCCGGCCGACACCACCTTCTTCCTGGGCAAGTCGACCATCGCCCCGGCCGACAGGACGGGCCTGTTCACCTGGCGGCGCGGCCTGTTCCGCTGGATGCAGCAGAACAGCCCGACCGCGGTGTCGTACTTCAAGCTCCCGCCCGACCGCGTCATCGAGCTCGGCACGCAGCTGCGCCTGTGACCGCCGCCCGCGTGCGCGCGCCCGGCGCGCCCGCGCGCCGCGGTACCATTCCCGCCCTCGCTTCCCGGAGAATGCCCATGGCCGTCACGACCTCCCGGTCCGAGCGCCCCGCGGCGCCGGCGGCGGCGACCGCGCCCCGCTACCTGACCGGCTTCAACAACGAGTTCGCCACCGAGGCGCTGCCCGGCGCGCTCCCGGTCGGCCGCAACTCGCCGCAGCGCTGCCCCTACGGCCTGTACGCCGAGCAGCTCTCCGGCACCGCGTTCACCGCCCTGCGCGGCGCCAACCGGCGCACCTGGATGTACCGCATTCGCCCGGGCGCGATCCACGAGCCGTTCCGCCGCGGCGACAACGGCCGCATGACCAACGACTTCGGCGCGGCGGTCGCGACCCCGAACCAGCTCCGCTGGGGCCCGCTTCCCATCCCGTCGCAGCCGACCGACTTCGTGGACGGCTGGGTCACGATGGCCGGCCACGGCGCGCCGGACGCGATGGCGGGCTGCGCCATCCACCTCTACGCGGCCAACCGGTCGATGACCGACCGGTTCTTCGTCGACGCCGACGGCGAGCTGCTGATCGTGCCGCAGCTCGGCCGCCTGCGCGCGGTCACCGAGCTCGGCGTGCTCGAGGTCGAGCCGCAGGAGATTCTCGTGCTCCCGCGCGGCCTGCGCTTCCGCGTCGAGGTGCCCGATGGCCGGGCGCGCGGCTACATGTGCGAGAACTTCGGCGCCTACCTGCGCCTGCCCGACCTCGGGCCGATCGGCTCGAACGGGCTCGCCAACCCGCGCGACTTCCAGTACCCGGTCGCGCACTACGAGGAGCGCGCAGGCCGGTTCGAGCTCGTCAACAAGTTCCTCGGCAACCTGTGGGTGGCCGAGATCGGCCACTCGCCGTGCGACGTGGTCGCCTGGCACGGCAACTTCGCGCCCTACAAGTACGACCTGCGCCGCTTCAACGTGATCGGCTCGATCAGCTACGACCACCCCGACCCGTCGATCTTCCTCGTGCTGCAGTCGCAGTCGGACACGCCGGCGGTGGACATGATCGACTTCGTGATCTTCCCGCCGCGCATCCTGGCGATGCAGGACACCTTCCGCCCGCCCTGGTTCCACCGCAACGTCGCGAGCGAGTTCATGGGGCTCGTCCACGGCGCGTACGACGCGAAGGCGGAGGGCTTCGTTCCCGGCGGCGCGAGCCTGCACAACTGCATGACCGCGCACGGGCCGGACGCCGCGACCTTCGAGCAGGCGACGCGCGCCGACACGTCGAAGCCGCATTACATCGAGGACACCATGGCGTTCATGTTCGAGACGCGGCTGCCGCTGCGGCCGACGCGCTACGCGCTCGAGGCCGCGGAGCTGCAGCGCGACTACTACACCTGCTGGCAGGGCCTCGCGAAGCACTTCGACCCGCGCAAGCCCTGATCGCATGCGCGCGCTGAACGAGACGCACGACCGGGGACTCCGCAGCTGGGTCGACTCGGCCAACTCCGGGGCGACCGACTTCCCGCTCCAGAACCTGCCCTTCGGCGTCTTCCGCCGCGAGGGCAGGAACGAGCCGTTCCGCGGCGGCGTGGCGATCGGCGACCAGATCCTCGACCTCGCCGCCGCGCACAAGGCGGGCGTGTTCGCGGGCGAGGCGGCGCACGGGGCGCTCGCGTGCACCGGCCCGACGCTCAACGGCTTCATGGCGATGGGCCCGGCCGCGTGGGCGGCGCTGCGGCTCGCGCTGTCGCGCGCGCTGCGCGAGGGCAGCCCGATGCAGCCGAAGCTCACCGCTTGCCTGGTGCCCCAGGCGCAAGCGGAGCACGCGGTGCCGGCCGCGATCGGCGACTACACCGATTTCTACGCCTCGCTGCACCACGCCACCACCGTCGGACGGCTCTTCCGCCCGGACAACCCGCTCCTGCCGAACTACAAGTGGGTGCCGATCGGCTACCACGGCCGCGCCTCCTCGATCGGCGTGAGCGGGCAGTCCTTCCCGCGCCCGGCCGGGCAGACGCTGCCCAGGGACGCGCAGACGCCGGTGTTCGGCCCCTCGCGCCGGCTCGACTACGAGCTCGAGGTCGGGATCTTCGTCGGCGTCGGCAACGAGCTCGGCGAGCGCGTGCCGCTCGACGCGGCGGAGGCGCACGTCTTCGGCCTCGGCCTGCTCAACGACTGGTCGGCGCGCGACATCCAGGGCTGGGAGTACCAGCCGCTCGGGCCGTTCCTCGCGAAGAACTTCGCGACCACCGTCTCGCCGTGGATCGTGACGCTCGAGGCGCTCGCGCCCTTCCGGACCGAGTGGACGCGGCCGGCCGGGGACCCGCAGCCCCTGCCCTACCTCGAGTCGGCGGAGAACCGCGCGCGCGGCGCGTTCGACGTGCAGCTCGAGGCCTGGCTGGAGAGCGCGCAGATGCGCGCCGCCCGCAGCGGCCCGGCGCGCCTGTCGCGCACGAGCCTGCGGCACGCGTACTGGACCGTCGCGCAGCTGGTGGCGCACCACACGGTGAACGGCTGCAACCTGCAGCCGGGCGACCTGCTCGGCACCGGCACCCAGTCGGGGCCGACGCCGGAAGAGGCCGGGTCGCTGCTGGAGCTCTCGGACGCCGGCAAGCGCCCGGTCGAGCTCGGCGGCGGCGAGTCGCGCACCTTCCTCCAGGACGGCGACGCGGTGATCCTGCGCGGGTTCTGCGAGAAGGCGGGGTACGCGCGCATCGGGTTCGGCGAATGCCGCGGGACGGTGCGGCCGGCCGCATAGCGCGCGGGCGCTGAGCGCCCCGCGGGACGCGGGTAGAATGCGCGCCTTCGTTTCGCCCGCCCCGCCATGAAGCTCGGCTCCCTCAAGAACGATACCCGCGACGGCGCGCTGTGCGTCGTGGCGCGCGACCTCCGGCGCGCCACGATCGCCTACGACGTCGCGCCGACGCTGCAGGCGGCGCTGGACGACTGGGACTATGCCGCCCCGCGCCTGCAGGACCTGTACGAGGCCGCGAACCGCGCGCCCGAGGGCTCGCGCTGGTTCGAGCCGGACTTCGCGCAGTTCCACGCGCCGCTGCCGCGCGCGTTCCAGTGGCTGGACGCGTCGGGCTATCTCGCGCACGTCGAGCGCGTGCGCAGGGCGCGCGGCGCCGAGCTCACGAAGGAGCTGCGCGAGGAGCCGCTGATGTACCAGGGCGGTTCGGACGCGTTCCTGGGTCCGCGCGACCCGATCGCGGTCGAGAGCGAAGACTGGGGCATCGACCTGGAGGCCGAGCTCGCCGCGATCCTCGGCGACGTGCCGCCCGGCGTGAAGCGCGAGCGGGCGGCCGAGCACGTGCGCCTGCTCGTGCTCGCCAACGACGTGACCCTGCGCAACCTGGTGCCGCACGAGCTCGCCAAGGGGTTCGGGTTCGTCCAGTCCAAGGCGCAGACCGCGTTCTCCCCGGTCGCCGTCACGCCCGACGAGCTCGGGGACGCGTGGGACGGGCGCAAGGTGCACCTACCGGTCACGGTGCACGTGAACGGCACGCTGCTCGGGCAGCCGAACGCCGGGGTGGACATGACCTTCGACTTCCCGCGGCTCATCGTGCACGCCGCGCGCACGCGCGCGCTCGGCGCCGGGACCGTCCTCGGCGCCGGCACGGTCTCGAACAAGGACGCGAAGGCGGGCGTGTGCTGCATCGCCGAGCAGCGCGCGCTCGAGACGGTCGCGCGCGGCGAAGCGGCGACGCCGTTCCTGCGCTTCGGCGACCGCGTGGAGATCGAGGTGCGCGACGCCGAGGGCCGCTCCGTCTTCGGGGCGATCGACCAGGAGGTGGTGCGCGCCGGACACCGGGCGGCGGCAGCCGAACCCGCGGCCGCAGCGGGCTAGGCCCGGCGTGCGCACGATCGCGCACCCGGCGCACGCTCCGGGCCGGGCGCTCATCGCCTACAGCGCGGGGATCTTCGCGCTCCTCGCCTTCCCGAGCGACCTCTACCTGCCCTCCCTGCCGGCGATCCGCGGCGCGCTCGAGGCGACCGACGCCCAGGTGCAGCTCACGCTGGCGGCGTTCGCGGTCGGGTTCGGCGCGGCCCAGCTCGCCTACGGTCCGCTCTCGGACCGCTTCGGGCGGCGGCCGGTGCTGCTATCCGGGCTCGCGCTGTTCATGCTCGGGTCGATCGCGGCGATGCTCGCGCCGTCGATCGAGCTGCTGGTGGCGGCGCGCCTGCTCCAGGGGATCGGCGCGTGCAGCGGCCCGGTGACCGGGCGCGCGATCGTGCGCGACGTCTACGACCCGGTGCGCGGCGCGCGGGCGCTCGCCCAGATCATGACGCTGGTCCTGCTGGTGCCGATGGTCTCGCCGCTCGTCGGCGGCTATCTCACCGTCTGGTTCGGCTGGCGCGCGCCCTTCGGTCTGATGCTGGCGTACGGGCTCGCGCTGTGGATCGCGTCCTGGCTCGTGCTCGCCGAGTCGAACCGCCACTGCGAGCCGACCGCGACCGACGTCGCGCAGTTCGCGCGCAACGCGCGCGTGATCTATTCGAACCGCACCTTCTCCGCTTATGCGGTCTGCTTCACCCTGACCTACGCGGGGCTGTTCTTCTACCTCTCCACGGCCCCCTTCGTGCTGATCGAGGTGCTGCAGGTGCGCCCGCAGGACTTCGGGCTCTGGTTCGTCATCCCGGTCGCGGGCAACTTCTGCGGCTCGTTCGTGTGCGCCCGCCTCACCCGCCGCGTCGCGCTCCCGGCGCTGCTCGGCGCGGGCGCCGCGTTCGTCGCGCTCGGCGGGCTCCTGATGCTCGCGCTCGCCGCGGGCGGCCTCGCGCACCCGCTCGCGATCGTCGGCCCGATGGCGGTCTACCTCTTCGGGCTCGGCTTCATCAACCCGGTCTCCCTCGCCGCCGCGATCGCGCCGTTCGCGCGCATCGCCGGCACCGCCTCCGCCCTGCTCGGCTGCACGCAGCTCCTCTTCGCGGCGGTGGTCAGCCAGCTCTTCATGCGGCTCTTCTTCGACGGCGCGCCGCTCCAGCTCGCGGCGGCCGTGGCGCTCGCCGCCGTGCTGGTCGCGACGGCGTACGCGCTGCTGATCCGGCCGCTCGCGCGCGCGTGACGGCCGCCGTCACGCGGGGCGGTAGAGCTTGCGCACCTGGCGCAGGACGTCGGTCCCCGCGAGCGGCAGGATGCGGCGGAAGGTCTCCAGCACGAAGTCGCCCGCGGGCAACGGCCGCAGGTCGTGCCAGGGCGTGGCGAGCACCGTGTCCAGGCCGAGCGGCCGCGCGACGGTCACGAACGCGCGCCCGAGCTGCGTCCTGAGGTCGGAGCCGTCCGCCGCCTTCGCCGGGAGCTGCTGCCCGATGTTCGTGATCCCGCCCGAGAGATGGATCCCCCTCAGCTCGGGGTCGGCGCCGATGGTGCCGATCGCCTCCAGCGCGGCGCGGTTCTGGCCCGCGGTGTCGACCGCCAGCGCGCTGACCGTGACGTCCACGATGATGTCGTCGAGCTCGAAGCCGTGGTCGTGCACCAGCCGCAGCGCCGCGCGCCGGGCGGTGCCGGCGATCTCGGCGCTCGTCCGGTTCGGACGGCCCGCGCCGTCCTCCAGGCGCTCCGAGGCCATCAGCATCGCCCTGAAGGGGCGGATCGCGAGCAGCTCGGTCATCTCCCAGCGGGTCTCGGCGAGCGAGTTCACGATCGGCTTGCGCCCGCGCGCCCGGGCCGGGTCGTAGGCCTCCAGGCAGACGCGCTGGGTGGCGGCGTCGGGGTAGTCGAAGCAGAGCGGCACGTCCACCGCCGCCTGGATCGCGCGGATCACCTCGACCAGGAACGCGGGGTCTTCCCCCGCGCGCGGCCCGATCGTGACGTCGAGCGCCGCCGCCCCGGCCGCCACCTGGCGCACGGCGAGCGCCTGGACGCCGGCGAGGTCGTTCGCCTCGAGCAGGGCGCGCGTGCTCCTGAACCCGGGATTGATGCGGTCGCCGATGACGGTGAGGGGGGGTGCTTCAGTCAAAGTGGATCCTCCTCAGGAAGGCCTTCTGGAAGCCGGCGAGCGCACCGAGCTCGAGATAGCGGCAGCGGGCCGCGATCTCGCGCGCGCGCGCGCGCAGCGCCACCGACGCGAGCGCCATCTGCACCCCGGCGCCGGCCGCGTTCCCCACCTGCGCGAAGCGCTCGGACGGCAGCGCGGGGACCAGCCCGACCGCGATCGCGCTCCGCACGTCGATGTAGGACCCGAAGGCGCCGGCGATCAGCACGCGGTCGAGCGCCGGCTCGGCGAGGCCGGCCTCGCGCAGCAGGAGGTCGATGCCCGAGCGCACCGCGGCCTTCGCGAGCTGGACCGCGCGCACGTCGTCCTGCGTGAACGCGACCTCCGGCGCGAGCGCGAGCTCGCGGCGGCCGTCGGGCGCGCGCACGGCGGGATGCCCGGGCCGGATCCGGCCGCGCGCGTCGAGCACGCCCGCGCCGCGCATCGCCGCCACCGCGTCCAGGACGCCGGAGCCGCACAGCCCGACCGGCGCGACGTCCCCGATCGTGCGCACCTCGACGCGGTCGCCGGCGATCGCGACGCGCTCGATCGCCCCGTCCGCCGCGCGCATGCCGCACGCGATGTGCCCGCCCTCGAGCGCCGGCCCGGAAGGGCAGGAGACGGTGGTGATCGCGCCCGCGTGCACGAGCGAGATCTCGGTGTTGGTGCCGATGTCCATCACGATCGACGTCCCCGCCGCCCACTCGTCCGCGGTGGCGAGCAGCGTCGCCACGTGGTCGCCGCCGACGAAGCCGCCGACGTTGGGCAGCAGATGGACGCAGGCGCCGGGCGCGAACGGCAGGCCGAGGTCGCGCGCCTTGACGTCGGTCGCGGCGGCGAGCGCGGGCACGAACGGCGCGCGCGCGAGCTGCGCGACCGGCAGGCGCAGCAGCAGGTGGTGCATCGCGGTATTGCCGCCCACGGCGACCTCCACGAGGTCCTGCACCCGGGTGGCGGTCGCCGCGCAGAGGTCGCGCGCGAGCGACCCGATGGCGTCGATCGCCGCCCGGTGCAGCGCGAGCGCCCCGTCCGCCGCGCGCACCGCGTGGTCGATGCGGCTCACCAGGTCCGCGCCGTACCCGGCCTGCGGGTTCTCGATGCCGAGGCTCGCGCGCCGCCCGCCGGTCTCCAGGTCGAGCAGGAAGGCCGCGACGTTGGTCGTGCCGAGGTCGACCGCGAGGCCGAGCGCGCGCCGCCCGGGCGCGCCGACCGCGATCACTTCGTCGCCGCGCACGCACACGCCGAGCCGCCACCCGTGCGCGCGCGCCAGCGCGGGGAGCTCGCGCAGCGCGGCGAGATCGACCCGCGTGACGCGCGGATCGCCGAGCGCGTCGAGGAGGCGCTCGCCGTCGGCGCGGCCCGACGCGAGCGTCGGCGGCGGCAGC
>JAGVSZ010000206.1 GCA_019137045.1 Betaproteobacteria bacterium | reverse complement strand
GGCGAAGGCGAAGGCGCGCAAGGGCCGGTAGCGATGGCCGAGCCGGTTCAGACCGAGACGCGCATCGAAGTCGGCGCGGACGACCTGCCGCTGCACTGCCCGATGCCGCGCACGCCGCTCTGGTGCTACCACCCGCGCGTCTTCCTGGACATCGTCGATGCGGGCGAGATCCGCTGCCCCTACTGCAGCACGCTCTACGTCTACCGCGGGAGCGCGCCGAAGGGGCACTAGCGCCACCATGCGCCTGCTCCTCGTCGCCCCGAACTGGATCGGCGACACGCTGCTCGCGCAGCCGCTGCTCGCGCGCCTGCGCGCGCGGCATCCCGGGCTACGCATCGACGCGGTCGCGCCCGGCTGGACCGCGCCGGTGCTGCGCCGCATGCCGCAGGTCGAGGAGGTGGTCGAGGTTCCGTTCCGCCACGGCGAGCTCGCGCTCGGCGCGCGCCTGCGCCTCGCGCGCCGGCTGCGCAGGCGCCGCTACGACGAGGCGATCGTGCTGCCGAACAGCTTCAAGTCCGCGCTCGTCCCGTTCTTCGCAGGCGTTCCGCGGCGCGTCGGCTTCACCGGCGAGGCGCGCTACGGCGTGCTCAACGTCCGCCACCGTCTCGACGCGGCCGCGACGCCGCTGATGGTCGAGCGCTATCTGCAGCTCGCCGAGGCGCCGGGGCGCCCGGTCGAGCGCCCGGTGCCCGCGGCGCGCATCGACGTGGACGAGGCGAACCTGCTGATCGCCGTGAGCCGGCTCGGCCTCGACCGCTCGCGCCCGGTCGTCGCGCTCTGCCCCGGCGCGGAGTACGGCCCGGCGAAGCGCTGGCCGGCGCGCCACTTCGCCGCGCTCGCGCGCGCGCTCGCGGCGCGCGGGAAGGCGGTGTGGCTCGTGGGGGCGCCCGCCGAGCGCGCGCTGGGCGACGAGATCGCCGGGCTCGCCGGCGGGGACGCGCTGAACCTGTGCGGCCGCACCGACCTCGCCGCCGCGATCGACCTCCTGTCGGTCGCCGAGGCGGTGGTCACCAACGACTCGGGGCTGATGCACGTCGCGGCGGCGCTCGACCGGCCGCTCGTCGCGCTGTACGGCTCGTCGAGCCCGGCGCACACCCCGCCGCTCGCCCCGCGCGCCCGGGTCGTCGCGCTCGACCTCGAATGCCGCCCGTGCTTCGCGCGCGAGTGCCCGCTCGGGCACTTCCGCTGCATGAACGAGCTCGCGCCGGAGCGGGTGCTCGCGGAGCTGGATGCCGCGGTGGCCGCCGCGCGCGCGCGCGCGTGAAGGCGCGCGGCGCCCCGGCGCCGCGCGCTAGCAGAGTTGAAGCCGGCCGATAAGCCGGGTTCTGTCGGGGACGGTCATTCATCTGGGCCGCGGGTTGCCCCGCGGCTCGAGCCACCTACCCGCAGGCTCGGGCGGGCCGCCCTTGCGCGCGGTCGCCCGCGCTGCACCTGCCTATTTGGTGTTGCTCCGGGTGGGGTTTGGCGTGCCGGCGGTGTCGCCACCGCCGCGGTGCGCTCTTACCGCACCATTTCACCCTTGCCTGAGCCCTTGCGGGCCATCGGCGGTGTGCTTTCTGTTCCACTTTCCGTCGCCTCGCGGCGCCTGGACGTTATCCAGCACCCTGCCCTGCGGAGCCCGGACTTTCCTCTGAAGGCGCAAACGCCCCCAGCGACCGTCTGGCCGGCTTCGCCTCGAATCATACCCGCTCGCCGCGGCCGCGCTTGCTTTCGGCGCCGCAAAGGACTACACAGGACGGGTGCTCGGAATCCGCTTCGGGGCACCGCCCCGATGTCCGCGCCGCTCGCGCGGCGCACGGGGCGCGGTCCGGTGCGAACCCGGGCGCGGGGCGGGCGTGCGAGCGGCGCACGCTCCGCGCGATGCGATGTCAGGGCCGTGCGCGGCGACGATCGCGGGCGAGGCTGGGAGCGCGCTCCAGGAGGCCCCTCACGGGGCCTCCTTTCTTTCCCGCGCCCGTCCGGCGCGGAACACCTCCGGATCGTCGTAGAAGTCCGCGCCCTCGTTCGCTTCCGCCCAGCCCGGAATCCCGAGGATGGGAAGCGGATGCAGCGTGCGCGTCGAGGCGAGCGCGCCGGGCGCGCCGAAGTGGGCCGCGGCGCGCTCGTCCAGGTGCGCGTTCAGCGCCTCGTCCGGCAGCCCGAGCGTCTCGGGTTCCAGGTCGACGACCAGCGCCTTCGCGGTGACGCCCTTGTACGGCGCGAGCGCCTGCTCGTGGATCGCGTGCCCGAACACCCTGAAGCGCATCGACGCGGCCGCGTCCGCGCGGCGCGTCCAGAAGAGCGCCTTGAAGCGGAACTCCGCGAGCAGCCGCGCGAGCGCCGGATCGGCGCTCGCGCCCCTCACGCCGCCCTCGTCGAACAGCGTGAGCACGTCGCGCGCGGTGCCGCGCTGCGCCTGCCCGCGCCGGCGCACCATCTCGTCGTGGTGCAGGCGGTTGATCACCGCCTTGGTGCGCGGGAACGCGATCCAGGCGAGCGCGTTGAAGAGATCGTGCCAGCTGCCCGCGCGCGTCGGCACCGCGCCCGCGCGGTAGATGCGGATCTCGTACTGCGCCTCGAACGCCTCCTTGCGGCCCGCCGCGGCCGGAACGAACGCGATCGGCGCCCCGCTGCCCGAGCGCACGTCGCGCTCGCGCGCGAGCGCGCTGAGGTCCTCGTGCGTCGGGAACCGG
>JAGVSZ010000290.1 GCA_019137045.1 Betaproteobacteria bacterium | reverse complement strand
GTCTTGATGTGCGGCTTGACCGTGAGGCCGAGCTCGACCGCCTTCTTCGCGAGCAGGCCGGCGGCGAGCAGGACGCCCGGGTTGGAGGTGTTGGTGCAGGAGGTGATCGCCGCGATCAGTACGTCGCCCGAGCCGATGTCGATGCCGTTCGAGGTCCTGAAGCGGCGGTCGAGGTCGGCGGGCTTCTTGGCGAAGCCGTTCTCCGCGACCGGCTTCGAGAAGAGCGACGTGAAGGTGCTCTTCACGCGCTCGAGGTCGATGCGGTCCTGCGGGCGCTTCGGCCCGGCGAGCGAGGGCATCACGGTGGCGAGGTCGAGCTCCAGCACCTGGCTGTAGTCGATGTCGCCGACCTGCGGGATGCCGTACAGGCCCTGCGCCTTGAAGTAGGCGGCGAACGCCTCGATCTCCTCGGGCGTGCGGCCGGTGCCGCGGAAGTACTCGACCGTCTTCTCGTCCACCGGGAAGAAGCCCATCGTCGCGCCGTACTCGGGCGCCATGTTGGCGATCGTCGCGCGGTCGGTGACGCCGAGGCTGGCGGTGCCGGCGCCGAAGAACTCGACGAACTTCCCCACCACCTTGGCCTTGCGCAGCATCTCGGTGACGGTCAGGACGAGGTCGGTCGCGGTGCACGCCGGGTGCAGGCGGCCCTTGAGGTGCACCCCGACGACGTCGGGGGTGAGGAAGTAGACCGGCTGCCCGAGCATGCCCGCCTCGGCCTCGATCCCGCCGACGCCCCAGCCCACCACCCCGATGCCGTTGATCATCGTGGTGTGCGAGTCGGTGCCGACCAGCGTGTCGGGGTAGTAGACGCCCTCGGCGGACTTGTGCACGCCGCGCGCGAGGTACTCGAGGTTGACCTGGTGCACGATGCCGATGCCGGGCGGGACGACCTTGAAGGTGTCGAACGCCTGCATGCCCCACTTCATGAACTGGTAGCGCTCCTGGTTGCGCTGGAACTCGAGCTGCATGTTCTGCGCGAGCGCGCCCTTCGTCCCGTAGCTGTCGATCTGGACGGAGTGGTCCACCACGAGGTCCACCGGGACGAGCGGCTCGACCACCTTCGGGTTCTTGCCCATCTTCCGCGCGACCCCGCGCATCGCCGCCAGGTCGGCGAGCAGCGGCACGCCGGTGAAGTCCTGCAGCACGATGCGCGCGAGCACGAACGGGATCTCGTCCACGCGCGCGGCGTTCGGCTTCCACCCGGCGAGCTGCCGGACGTGCTCCTCGGTCACCTTCTTCCCGTCGCAGTTGCGCAGCACCGACTCGAGCACGATGCGGATCGAGACCGGCAGGCGCGAGATCCGCCCCAGGCGCGCCTTCTCCAGCGCGGGCAGCGAGTAGAGCCGGCCGGTGCGGCCGCCGCCGAGCTTGAAGTCCTGGAGCGCGTTGAACGTGTTGTGCGGCATCTTCCTTCCTTGCGGTCTTGGCCCGAGTCGGGGACGGCGGGGAACGCTAGCGCGCGGGCGCCGCGCGCTTGAAATCGGCGAACTTCATCTTCGCGTACGCGCCGGTCGCGACGAACTCGCCGAGCAGCATGAACTCCCCGGTCGTGCGGATCTCGCCGTCCACGCGCGTGAGCGGCCTGCCGGCGAGGTCGTAGAAGACGATCACCGGCGTGTACTTGACCCCCTGCGCGAGGGCGAAGTCCTTCTCGGTCGTGGCGCGCCCGGCGAAGTCGGTGATCGGCACCGCGCCCTTGGTGTCCACGGCGAGCGTCGCGAAGCGGCGCCGGTACCACTCCTGCACCGCCGGCTGCGAGAGGATGTTCTTCTTCATGCGCTCGCAGTACGGGCAGTCGTCGCGCATGTACATGACGAACGCCGCCTGCTTGCCGTCGCGCCGGGCCTCGTCGAGCTCGGCCTTCAGGTCGCCGAGCGTCGGGGTGAAGAAGTGCTGCATCGGGTCGCGCGCCGGCGCCTGCGCGCAGGCGAGCGCGGGCGCGAGGAGGGCGGCGAGAACGAAAGCTCGCCTGGAAAATGGCTTCACGGCCGGGTCCGGTCGGTGCGCGCCGCCCGCCGCACGGGCGGGTCGGCGCCGAGCGGCGCGTATTCTACGCTACGCGTCGCGGCGGGTGCGCGCGCGCCGCGCGCGCGGGACTCAGACGGCGAGCGGGAGACGCAGGCAGTGGTAGGACGCGTTGCCGCGCCGGAGCGTCATCGCCGGGACGCGGTCGCCGGCGTGGCCGAGCGGCTTCACCGTGAACGGCTCGCCCTGCTGCGGCTGGATCTGGATCCAGCCGTCGGCCGCCGCGGCCACGTTCGACAGCCCGGACACCGCGCGCGCGAAGCCGTCGAGGTCGATGGCGGAGGGCACGATCTTGCCCTCGGAGTACGCGCCGCCGAACCACACGATCGGCGGGGTGCGGGTGGGCTCGGCGCCCGGGACGCGGCACTCCCAGGTGCCGACGAGGCGGGCGGTGTCCTGGGCGGAGGCGACGGCGGGGAGCGCGGCGAGGACCACGCCGGCGAGCAGGGTGAGGCGTTTCATCGGGCCTCCGCGGGGGTGCGGGTCATGACGCTGGCATCGTAGCGCAAGTTCGCCCCGCGCGGTCGGCAGAACGCGCGCGGCGTCCCGCGGCAGCCTCGGCCCTGTGACCTTTGCCTCCTGCGGCGGCGTCCGGCCGCAGCGGCGGACGGCGCGCTCCCGAGCCGGTCGCGGCGCGGGAGCGGGCCCGCGGCCGG
>JAGVSZ010000491.1 GCA_019137045.1 Betaproteobacteria bacterium | reverse complement strand
TTGGAGACCCCGTGGTAGAGGACCGGGTCGGCCTCGGCGAGCTTGTAGCCCTGGCCCTTGCGCGTGACGATGTGCAGGAACTGCGGCCCCTTCAGCTCCTTCAGGTTGCGCAGCGTCGGCAGCAGCGCGTCGAGGTCGTGGCCGTCGATCGGGCCGATGTAGTTGAACCCGAACTCCTCGAACAGCGTCGAGGGCACCACCATGCCCTTCGCGTGCTCCTCGACCTTCTTCGCGAGCTCCCACAGCGGCGGCACGTTGGAGAGCACGCGCTCGGCGGCCTTGCGCGCCGCCGAGTAGAAGCGCCCCGAGACGAGGCGCGCGAGGTACTTGTTCATGCCGCCGACCGGCGGCGAGATCGACATGTCGTTGTCGTTGAGGATGACGAGCAGGTCCACGTCGGCGACGCCGGCGTTGTTCATCGCCTCGAACGCCATGCCGGCCGACATCGCCCCGTCCCCGATCACCGCGATCGCGCGCCGGCTCTCGCCCTTCTGCTTCGCCGCCACCGCCATGCCGAGCGCGGCGCTGATCGAGGTGCTCGAGTGCGCGGTGCCGAAAGTGTCGTAGCGCGACTCGCCGCGGCGCGGGAACCCCGAGATGCCCCCGGCCATGCGCAGCTTGGCCATGCCCGCGCGCCGCCCGGTGAGGATCTTGTGCGGGTAGGTCTGGTGCCCGACGTCCCACACGATCCGGTCCTCGGGCGTGTTGAAGACGTAGTGGAGCGCGATCGTCAGCTCCACCGTGCCCAGGTTGGACGAGAGGTGCCCGCCGGTCCGGCTCACCGACTCGAGGATGAAGGCGCGCAGCTCGTCGGCGAGCTGGCCGAGCTGCCTGCGGTCGAGCCGGCGCAGGTCGGCGGGATCGTCGATCGTCTCGAGGAGGTCGTAGCTCACGGCGGCTGCGCGGCGCGGGGGCGATCCGGAACGGCGGTTTGCGATTGTAGCGGTTCCCGCTCCCCCCGCCCGGGCCGGACCTCAGAACTGCCGCGTCACGATGAAGTCGGCGAGCGCCGCGAGCCGGCCCGCGCGCGGCCCGAGGTCCGCGAGCGCCGCGCGCGCGTCGCCCCGCAACGTCTGGGCGAGCTCGCGCGCGCGCGCGACCCCCAGGAGGGAGACGTACGTCGGCTTGCTTCGCGCGGCGTCCTTGCCCGCGGTCTTGCCCAGCGTTGCGGTCGAACCCTCGGCGTCGAGGACGTCGTCGACCACCTGAAACGCGAGCCCGATGCACTGCGCGTAGCGGTCGAGGCGCTCGAGCTCGCCCTCCCCGGGCGCGCCGCACTGCGCGCCGAGGAGGACCGACGCGCGGATCAGCGCGCCGGTCTTCATGATGTGCATCAGCTCCAGCTCGGGCAGCGTCATCGCGCGCCCGACCGCGGCGAGGTCGATCGCCTGCCCCCCGGCCATGCCGCGCGACCCGGCGGCGGCGGCCAGCGCGCGCACCATTTCGACCTGGCGCTGCGGGTCGTGGGCGAGCGGCTGCGCCGCGAGCGCCTCGAACGCGGCCGAGTGCAGGGCGTCGCCGACGAGCAGCGCGGTCGCCTCGTCGAACTCGACGTGCACCGTCGGCCTGCCGCGCCGGAGCACGTCGTCGTCCATGCACGGCAGGTCGTCGTGCACGAGCGAGTAGGCGTGGACGAGCTCCACCGCGCACGCGACCGCGTCGAGCCGCTCGGGCGCCGCGCCGGTCGCCGCGCCGGCCGCGAACGCGAGCAGCGGGCGCACGCGCTTCCCCGCGCCGAGCACGGCGTAGCGCATCGCGGCGTGGAGGCGGCGCGGCTCGTGGTCGGCCGCCGGGAGAGAGCGCGCGAGCGCCGCCTCGACCCGCTCCTGGATCGCCGCCATCCAGTCGCGGAAGTCAGCCCTGGGCGTCGCCAACGGGAAAGGCCTTCAGCGCCTCGTCCTCCAGCACCTTCACCTGCTGCTGGGCCTGCGCGAGGGTCGACTGGCAGTAGCGCGCGAGCTCGAGCCCGCGCCTGTGCGCCGCGAGCGACTGCTCGAGGGTGAGATGGCCCGACTCCAGGCCGGCGACCAGCGACTCGAGCTCCTTCAGCGCCGCCTCGAAGCTCGCCGGCGCCGCGGCGGCGCCGGGGGCGTTCTCCTTCTTCGCCATGGCTCAGGCGGCCACGCCGGCGCGCGCGAGCATCGCGTGCAGCAGCACGTCGCAGCCCGCCGCGAGGTGCGCGGGCAGGGCGTCCTCGATCTCGTTGTGGCTGATGCCGCCCTTGCACGGCACGAAGATCATCGCGGTCGGCGCGACGCGCGCGACGTAGACCGCGTCGTGCCCGGCGCCGCTGACGATCTCCATGTGCCGGTGGGCGAGCGCCGCCGCCCCCGCGCGCACCGCCGCGACGCAGTCCGCGTCGAAGCGGCAGGGCGGGAAGTACACCACCTCCTCGAGCGCGACCGTGACGCGGCACGCCGCGCCGACGCGCGCGCAGGCCGCGCGCAGCGCGCGCTCCATCGCCTCCAGCCCGGCGTCGGTCGCGTGCCGGAAATCGACCGCGAACCGCACCTCGCCCGGCACGACGTTGCGCGAGTTCGGCGCCACCTGCATGTAGCCCACCGTGCCGCGCCCGTGCGGCGCCTCGCCGTGCGCGATGCGGTTCACCTCGACCACGAGCTGCGCCGCGGCGAGCAGCGCGTCCCTGCGCAGCGCCATCGGCGTCGGGCCGGCGTGCGCGTTCATCCCGGTGACGGTCACGTCGTACCAGCGCTGCCCGAGCGCGCCGGTGACCACGCCGATGGTATTGCCCGTGTCCTCCAGGATCGGCCCCTGCTCGATGTGCGCCTCGAAGTAGGCCCCGACCGGCGTGCCGGTGGGCGCGCTGCCCGCGTACCCGATCCGGCGCAGCTCGTCGCCGACCGTCTTGCCCTCCACGTCGGTGCGCGCGAGCGCGTGCTCGAGCGGGAACACGCCGGCGAACACGCCCGAGCCCATCATGACCGGCGTGAAGCGCGTCCCCTCCTCGTTGGTCCACACCGCGACCTCGAGCGGCGCCTCGGTGCGGATGCCGCGCTCGTCGAGCGTGCGCACGACCTCGAGCCCCGCGAGGACGCCGTAGTTGCCGTCGAACTTCCCGCCGGAGGGCTGCGTGTCGATGTGGCTGCCGGCCACGACCGGCGCCCGCCCGGGGTCGCGCCCGGCGCGCCGGCCGAAGATGTTGCCGATCGCGTCCACCCGCACCGCGAGCCCGGCGGCCTCGAACCAGCGCACGACGCAGTCGCGCCCCTGCCGGTCGAGGTCGGTGAGCGTGATGCGCCGCACCCCCCCGAGGGGCGTCGCGCCGATCTGCGCGAGGTCCATGAGCGAGCGCCACAGGCGGTCGGCGTCGATGCGCAGCGCGGGACCCGCGCGCAGCGCGCCGGTAGCGAGATCGTTCATCGTCGTCTCCTCAGAATGCGGCGCGGATCGCGCGGCGCAGGTCGTCCGCCATCTTCGCGATCTCGGCCGGCGTGGAGATGAACGGCGGCCCGACCGCGATCGTGTCGCCGGTGAACCGCGGCAGCTGCCCGGCCGCGAGCGCGTGCTCGAAGACGCGCAGGGCGCGCAGGCCGGGCCGGTCCGCGACCGGCTCGAGGTCGAACGCGGCCGCGAGGCCGCAGTTGCGCACGTCGAGCACGCCGCGCTCGCCCTTGAGCGAGTGCATCGCGTCCTCGAGCACCGGCTCGAGCGTGCGCACGCGCTCGAACACGCCCTCGCTCTCGAGCACGTCGAGCGTCGCGTGCGCCGCGGCCACCGCCATCGGGTGGCCGGAGTAGGTGTAGCCGTGGAAGAACTCGACCGCGTGCTCCGGGCCGGTCATGAACGCCTGGTAGATCTCCTTGCGCACGATCACCCCGCCGAGCGGCACGACGCCGTTGTTCACGCTCTTCGCGAAGGTGATCATGTCGGGCACCACGCCGAAGCGGTCGGCGCCGAAGGCCGCGCCCATGCGCCCGAAGCCGGTGATCACCTCGTCGAAGATCAGCAGGATCCCGTGCCGGGTGCACAGCTCGCGCAGCTTCTGCAGGTAGCCCACCGGCGGCACGATCACCCCGGCCGAGCCCTGCATCGGCTCGACGATCACCGCCGCGATGGTCGAGGCGTCGTGCAGCGCGACGATGCGCGCGAGCTCGTCGGCGAGGTGCGCGCCCCACTGCGGCATCCCGCGCGAGAACGCCATGTGCGCGGGATCGTGCGTGTGCGGCAGGTGATCGACGCCCGGCAGCTCGGCCGACGGGAACATCTTGCGGTTCGCGACCATTCCGCCGACCGACATGCCGCCGAAGCCCACCCCGTGGTAGCCGCGCTCGCGCCCGACGAAGCGGATGCGCGCGGCCTCGCCCTGCATGCGGTGGTAGCCGAGCGCGATCTTGAGCGCGGTGTCCACCGACTCGGAGCCCGAGTTGACGAAGAACACGTGGTCGAGCCCGGCCGGCGCCATGGCCGCGATGCGCTCGGCCAGGCGGAAGGTGCCCGGGTAGCCCATCTGGAACGCCGGGCTGTAGTCGACCGTCTCGAACTGGCGCGCGAGCGCCGCGCCGATGCGCGGGTGCGCGTGCCCGAGCCCGACGCACCACAGCCCGGAGAGGCAGTCGAACAGCCGCTCGCCCTCCACCGTCCAGTAGTACGCGCCCTCCGCGCGCGCGAGCAGCCGGTGCGCGGGATGGCGCTTGAAGTAGCGGTTGTGCGAGAACGGCATCCAGTACGGGTCGAGGCCGGCGGCGGTCTCGGAGAGGTTCCTGGCGAGTGCTTCGTTCATGTCGGCGCTCCGCGGAAGGGCCCGATTATCGCGCAGGCGGGGCGATGACAGGGCGGGAGCGCCCGACTATAGTTGGCCGCACCGCAACGGAGCAGCCATGTCCTTCACCACGCTGGTCGACACCGACACCCTCGCCCGCCACCTCGACGATCCCGCGTGGGTGGTGTTCGACTGCCGCCACGACCTCGTGCGCCCCGACTGGGGCGCCGCCGAGTACGCGCAGTCGCACATCCCGGGCGCGCGGTTCCTGCACCTGGACCGCGATCTCTCCGCGCCGATGACCGGCCGCAACGGCCGCCACCCGCTGCCGGACCCGGAGACGATCGCCGCGAAGCTGGGCGCCGCCGGCGTGGGCCCTGCGACGCAGGTGGTCGTCTACGATGCGCAGGCCGGCGTCTACGCGGCGCGCGCCTGGTGGACCCTGCGCTGGCTCGGGCACGACGCGGTCGCGATCCTCGACGGCGGCTGGGGCAAGTGGCTGCGGGAAGACCGGCCGGAGACCGCGGCGCTCCCCGCTCCGCAGGCCGCGCGCTTCGCCGCGCGCGTGCGCCCGCTGGCGGTCGACGCGGGCTTCGTGCTGGCGCACCTGCGCGACCCGGCGGTGAAGGTGGTGGACGCGCGCGGCAACGACCGCTACCGGGGCGAGAACGAGACCCTCGATCCGGTGGCCGGGCACATCCCCGGCGCGGTGAACCGCGTGATCAAGGAGAACCTGGACCCGGCCGGCCGCTTCAAGCCCGCCGGCGAGCTGCGCGCGGAGTGGGAGGCGTTCCTCGGCGGACTCGCGCCCGGCCAGGTGGTGCACAGCTGCGGCTCGGGCGTCGCGGCCTGCCACAACCTGTTCGCGATGGAGCTGGCCGGCCTCACCGGCAGCCGGCTGTACGGCGGCTCCTGGAGCGAGTGGGTGGCCGACCGCTCGCGCCCGGTCGCGACCGGGCCGAACCCGTAGCGCACCGGCGAGGTGAGCGCGCTCCTCGCCGACCTCGTCCTCGTCGTCCACTTCGCGTTCGTCCTCTTCGTCGTCGGGGGCTTCGCGGCGATCTGGATCGGCGCGGCCGCCGGCTGGCGCTGGGTCCGCAACCGCGCGCTGCGCTACGCCCACCTCGCCGCGATCGTCCTCGTCGCCGCCGAGTCCCTCGCGGGCGTCGCCTGCCCGCTCACGGTCTGGGAGCACGTCCTGCGGCGGGGCGCGCCGGAGGGTCCGGGCTTCGTCGCGCGCTGGGTCGGCCGGCTCCTCTATTACGATCTGCCCGAGTGGGTGTTCGCCCTCGCCTACGTCGTGTTCGCGAGTGCGGTAGCCGTCACACTTTGGCTCGTGCCGCCGGGGGGGGACCGGCCCCGCCACGGGCTATGATGGCGGCATCCAGGGCCCGCTGCGAGAAGACCCCGCGCCCGCGGCCCGCGCGCCGCGCGCACCCCCCTCGCCCCGATGCGCATCCTCGTCATCGACTCCTCGTCCGAGTTCCGCGATCAGGTCGCGCGCTGGCTCGCCGGCGCGATGCCCGACGCGGACGTGACGCGCTGGGACCCGGTCGCGCAGGGCAAGCCGTCGATCGGGTTCGACTGGCGCCGCTTCGACGCCCTCGTCCTCGACGACGCGCCGGCGCCGGGCGTCGACGGGCTCGCCTGGCTGCGCGAGTTCCGGCTCGAGGGCCGCGTGCCGCCCGCGCTGGTGGTGTCGGAGACCGGCGGCGAGGACATGGCGGTGAGAGCGGTCAAGGCGGGCGCGTCCGACTACCTGCGCAAGGGCGACCTCTCGCCGATCAAGCTCGCGATGGCGCTCAAGGAGGCGGTGCTCGAGGCCTCCGCGGCCGCGAGCGACCGCGAGCGGCTGCGCACGACGCAGAGCGTCCAGGTGAACCTGGTCGTGCAGCCGGCGGGCGAGTTCGGGATCGTGGCGCCCGGCTACCGCGTGCTGCGGCGCATCGGCGAGGGCGGCATGTCGCGCGTGTTCCTGGCCGAGCGCGAGGAGGACGGCCTGCAGCTCGTGCTGAAGATGCTCGACCCGCGGCTCGCGCGCGACCCGGCCTCGCGCGCGCGCTTCGTGCGCGAGTACAAGATCATCCAGCGCATCCAGAACGAGCACGTGGTGATGATCTTCGACCAGGGCTTCACCTCCGACACGCCGTGGCTCGCGATGGAGTACTTCCCCGGCGGCGACCTGCAGGCGCGCATCCGCAAGGGCATCAGCTCGATGGGCGCGCTCAAGATCCTGGTGCAGATGGCCGAGGCGCTCGACGCGGTGCACTCGGCCGGCGTGGTGCACCGCGACCTCAAGCCGCAGAACATCATGTTCCGCGCGAGCCACCGGCTCGCCATCCTCGACTTCGGCCTCGCGCGCGAGCTGGACGCGACCTCCACGCTCACCCAAAAGGGCATGGTGATGGCGACTCCGCTCTACATGAGCCCCGAGCAGTGCCTGGGCCATCCGCACGACGAGCGCGGCGATCTCTACTCGACCGGCGTCATCCTCTACGAGCTGCTGACCGGCAGCCACCTGTTCGAGGGCGACAACGCGCCCCAGCTCGCCTACCAGCACGTGCACGGGCCGATCCCGAAGCTGCCCAAGCGGCTCGCCGGCTATCAGTCGCTGCTCGAGCGCCTGGTCGCGAAGCGCCCCGAGGACCGCTTCCAGTCGGCGCGCGAGCTGTTCAACTACATCGCGCACTGACGCCCGCGCGCCGCGCCGCGGTCCTCACCCTCCCCTCTGCCCGGACTCCGGGGGAGAGGGCCTGCCGCGAGCGCTATACTCGCGCGCCATGGAGTCCCAGTACCTCGACCTGATGCGCCACGTGCTCGAGCGCGGCCAGCGCAAGGCCGACCGCACCGGGACCGGCACGCTCTCGGTGTTCGGCTGGCAGATGCGCTTCGACCTGCGCGCGAGCTTCCCGCTGCTCACCACCAAGAAGCTGCACTTCAAGTCGATCGCCTACGAGCTGCTGTGGTTCCTGCGCGGCGAGACCAACGTGCGCTGGCTGCAGGAGAACGGCGTGACGATCTGGGACGAGTGGGCCGACGCGCGCGGCGAGCTCGGCCCGGTGTACGGCCACCAGTGGCGGCACTGGCCGGCGCGCGACGGCGGCGAGATCGACCAGATCGCGCGCGTGATCGACTCGCTCAAGCACAAGCCCGACTCGCGCCGCCACATCGTGACCGCCTGGAACCCGGCCGACGTCGAGCGCATGGCGCTGCCGCCGTGCCACGCGTTCTTCCAGTTCTACGTCGCCGGCGGCGAGCTCTCCTGCCAGCTCTACCAGCGCAGCGCCGACATCTTCCTGGGCGTGCCGTTCAACATCGCCTCGTACTCGCTGCTGACGCTGATGGTGGCGCAGGTGACCGACCTCAGGCCGGGCGAGTTCGTGCACACGCTCGGCGACGCGCACCTCTACCTGAACCACCTCGAGCAGGCGCGCGCCCAGCTCGCGCGCGCGCCGCGTCCCTTCCCGCGCCTGCGGCTCAACCCCGCCGTGCGCGACCTCCTCGCGTTCCAGTACGAGGACTTCACGCTGGAGGGCTACGAACCCCACCCGGGGATCAAGGCGCCGATCGCGGTGTGACCGCGCCCGCGCCGCGCGGCCGTCCAAAAAAAAGAGCCCGCGGGGAGGGGGAGCGGGCTCGAAGCGGAGAGCTCTTGGGTGTTGCTTCGCTCGGAGGAGCTCTCCCGGGGAGGACGTGATGGCGTTGTTGTCGGGGGCGCCGCACGGCGCCCGGAGTCCGGTCTCCGCTACTTTTCCGGGCGCACCGCCCCGTCGGCGATGCGCACGCGGTCGCCGACGCCGACGGTCGGCGGCGTCGGCTGCGCCAGGGTCCGGTACGAGCCGTCCGCCATGCGCACCGTGACCCGGTAGGACGTCCGGCCGTCGCCGCGCGCGTCCGGTGCGCGCACCGCGGCGACCACGCCGCACATCGCGCACACCCCTTCCCGGCCCGGCTCCTGCGCCAGCGCGGCGGCGGCAGTAGGCGTCTGCGCGCGCGCCACGGCGAGCCCGCCCTCGATCACGGCCACGCCTGCGCCGAGGGCGAGCGCCACGCCGGCCACGGGCGGCAGACTGCGGATCGCGACCAGGTTCATCGGGGGCGGAGACCAGGGGCGGAGGCCATGCCGCGACTGACGCAATCGGCGTGCCAGCCGCGTCAATGCACGGCGGATCAAGGCGATGAGCCCGTCACGGCGCGGAAAACCGTCCGCCGACGCGGCGCACGGTGTCGCCCGCGCCCGACGCGGTCCCGCGCGCCGCGCGCGCCGCACAGGCGAATCAGGGAGTTAACGCCGTCGCCGCGCGCCGACACGCGCGGCGCGGCGTCATTTCTTCGGCCGGCAGTAGTCGAAGCCGTCGTTCCAGCCGACGGCGTACGCGCTGTCGCCCTTCGGCCGGCGCGCGGGATCGTTCGCGCGCGCGGCATCGCATCCCTCGCCGAAGCCGCGGCGGAAGTCCGGCGGGAATCCCGAGAGATTGATCGCGCTGGTCACCGTCTGCGGCTTGTCCGCGCCGGGACGAAGCGGCTCCTGGGGGCCCGCGGCGCAGGCCGCGAGCAGGGCGAGCAGGGCGAGCAGGGGAACGACGGGGAAGGTGCGCATCGACGGGGCCTCGGGAGCGGGAATGGAGCGGGCGGCTGGGCGCGGATGCCGCGGCCGGAGTCCCGGCCCGGCGACCCGCGCGGCATGTCTGCGCGTCACGACACGACCGCCGGCGCGCGCCTCAGGCCGCGCGCTCGGCCTTCGCGCCCTTGAACATCGACGCCTGGAGCTGGTGGCGGTCGAGGAGCTTGTAGAACTCCGTGCGGTTGCGCTGGGCGAGGCGCGCGGCCTGCGTCACGTTGCCGCCGGTGATGCGCAGGATGCGGATGAGATAGTCGCGCTCGAACGCGCGCTTCGCCTCGTCGAGCGGCGTGAGGCCGCTCGGCTCGCTCTTCAGCGCCGCGGCGACGAGCGCGGCCGGGACCACCGGCGTGGTGGCGAGCGCCACGGCCTGCTCCACGACGTTGGCGAGCTGGCGCACGTTGCCGGGCCAGGGCGCGCCGAGGAGCATCTCCATCGCCTCCGGGGCGAACGCGCGCACGTCCTTCCCGTAGCGGGCCGCGGTCGCGTCGAGGAAGTGGCGCGCGAGCGGCACGATGTCCTCGGGACGCTGCGCGAGCGGCGGGATGGCGAGCGCGACGACGTTGAGCCGGTAGTAGAGGTCCTCGCGGAACTCGCCCGCGGCCACCCGCTCCTCGAGGTTGCGGTGCGTGGCCGAGACGATGCGCACGTCCACCGGCACGGCCGCCTGCGCGCCGACCGGCCGCACCTCGCGCTCCTGCAGCGCGCGCAGGAGCTTCGCCTGGAGCGCGAGCGGCATGTCGCCGATCTCGTCGAGGAACACGGTGCCGCCGTCGGCCGACTGGAACAGGCCCTTGTGGTCGTAGATCGCGCCGGTGAAGGCGCCCTTGCGGTGCCCGAAGAGCTCCGACTCGAGCAGCGCCTCGGGGATCGCGGCGCAGTTCACCGCGACGAACGGGGCCTCGCGGCGCCGGCTCGCCTTGTGGATCGAGCGCGCCAGGAGCTCCTTGCCGGTGCCGCTCGCCCCGTGGATGAGCACGCTCGCGTCGGACTGCGCGACCAGCTTCGCCTGCGCGAGCAGGCCCTCCATCTGCGGGCTGGCGGTGACGAGCTCCGCGCGCCACGCCTCCGCTTCCCCGGGGGCCGCGACCGGCGCCGAGAGCTTCAGCGCCTGCTCCACCTGGGCGAGGAGCTCCCTGCCCTCGAACGGCTTGGGCAGGAACCCGAACACGCCGCGGCGCGTCGCGTCCACCGCATCGGGGATCGTCCCGTGCGCGGTCAGGATGATCACCGGCAGCGTCGGGGCGCGCTTCTGGATCGCCTCGAAGAGCGCGAGGCCGTCCATCCCGCCCATCTTCAGGTCGGTGACGACCACGTCGGGCCGCGACACCGCGAACTGGGCGAGCGCCTTCTCGCCGCTCTCCGCCGCCTGCACCGCGTAGCCCGCGGCCCCGAGCCGCAGCGCGAGGAGCTTCAGGAGGTCGGGGTCGTCGTCGACGACGAGTACGGATTTCCGGTTCATGGCTTCTTCGGTTGCGACTGCTGCCCGCGCTCGATGATCGAGCGTTCGACCGCGCGCAGCTGGTCGAGTTGCTCCCGGTACTGGTCGGCGCGCTTCTGCAGCTTCACGCGCTCCGCGACCTGGGCGTAAACGAGGCCCGCGAGCCCTTTCAGGGCCCCGGGACCGCCAGCGATCGGCTCAAGCAAGGACAGTGCCCGCGGATCGTCCTGGATCGCAGCCCCGGGCAGCGCGTAGAGCAGGCCGAGCCGCACGCGGTTGAAATGGGTGCGCTCGCGGTTGAACGCCTGGGTCGCCGCGCCGAGCTCCTTGCGCTGCTCGTCGGCCCCGAGCTGGGCGACGCGCTGCGCGCCGGCGAGCAGTTCGGCCGCCTGGCGGGACTCCTCGGCTTCCGCGCTCGGCGCGGTCACCGGGGCGGGCACGGTCACCGGCGCCGGCGCAGGCGCCGGCGCGGGTGCCGGCGTGGGCGGCGGCATGGGCGCGCTCGCCGGCGCCCCGCTCACCGGCGCGGGCG
>JAGVSZ010000134.1 GCA_019137045.1 Betaproteobacteria bacterium | reverse complement strand
GGAGGTCCTGGAGAAGCTGCTCATCCCGTGGCACGTGAGCCATCGCGTGCGCGAGGATGCCGCCACGATGTAGCCGCCCGAAACCGCAACGCAACCCGACCGAAGGAGGAGGACCATGAAACTCGCAAGCAGCCTGATCGCCGCGCTGGCGCTCGCCGTGCTGGCCGCGCCGGCAGCGGCGCAGCAGAAGTTCCCGTTCCGCCTGAACTGGACGCTCTACGGCGAGCACGCGCCGTTCTTCGTCGCGCGCGACAAGGGCTTCTACAAGGAGGAGGGGCTGGACGTCGAGATCCAGGAAGGCAGCGGGTCGACCACCGTCGCGCAGCTGGTCGCGAACGGCACGAGCCCGGTCGCCTACGTCGACGCCGCCACGATGATGCGCGGCGTGCAGGCGGGCATGCCGATCCGCGCGGTGGGCGTGACGCTGCAGCAGAGCCCGATGGCCTTCATCTACCGCGCCGACGCGCCGCGGCCGACCAAGGTGGCGGAGATCAAGGGCAGCCGCATCGCGATCACCGCGGGCGACGCGAGCCTCGCGATCTTCACCGCGTTCATGGGCAAGCTCGGCATGAAGCTCGAGGACGTGCAGATGATCACGGTCGCCAACCCGGCGGCGAAGGAGCAGGCGGTGCTCAACAAGCAGGCCGATGCGCTGCTCGGCTACTTCATGGACCAGGGCCCGCGCATGCAGCTCCAGACCGGGGTGAAGATGGGCTGGACGCGGCTCTACGACATGGCCGGGGTCACCACGCTGTCGAGCGCGATCATCGCCAACAACGACTGGCTCAAGGACCCGAAGAACCAGGACACGCTGCGCCGGTTCCTGCGCGCCACCCAGCGCGGCTGGGAGTACAGCAACCACAACCGCGCCGAGGCGGCCTCGATCTTCCGCAAGGCGGCGCCGGCCTTCACCCAGGAGATCGCGCTGCTCGAGGTGGACGGCACGATGACGATCATCCACACCGACCGCACCAAGGGCAAGCCGGTCGCGTGGTCGGACGCCGGCGACTGGAAGGACAGCCAGGACCTGCTCGAGAAGTTCGCGAAGCTCAAGCCCGCGCCCGACGTGAACGTGTACTTCACCAACGAGTACCTGTCCCAGCCGCCCTACCTGCCGAAGAAGTAGCGGCCCGCCGGTGCGCCCGCCGCCCCCGCGCGGCGGGCGACCGCGGTCGTCCCGACATGGAACAGCCCTACATCCGGCTGCAGAACGTCGCCAAGGTCTACGAGACCAGGAACGGCGCGGTCGAGGCGTGCGCGGAGGTCAACCTCGACATCCGCGAGTCCGAGTTCGTCGCCATCGTCGGCCCGAGCGGCTGCGGCAAGACGACGATCCTGAAGATGCTGGCGGGGCTGGTCCCCTACAGCAGAGGCACCATCACGGTCGGCGGCAGGGCGGTCGACCGCCCGCAGACCGACGTCGGCATCGTGTTCCAGGACGCGATCATGCTCGACTGGCGCACGGTGCTCGGCAACGTCATGCTGCAGATCGACATCCGGCGCATGGACCGGGCGAAGCACCAGTCGGTCGCGCTCGGCCTGCTCGAGCAGACCGGCCTCGCGGGCTTCGAGCACAAGAAGCCCTACGAGCTCTCGGGCGGGATGCGGCAGCGCGTGTCGATCTGCCGCGCGCTCGTGCACGACCCGCCGCTGCTGCTCATGGACGAGCCGTTCGGCGCGCTCGACGCGCTCACGCGCGAGCAGATCTCGATGGACATCCAGCGCATCTGGATGGACCGGCGCAAGACCGCGCTGCACATCACGCACAGCATCCCGGAAGCGGTGCTGCTCGCCGACCGCGTGGTGGTGATGAGCCCGCGCCCGGGGCGCATCGTGGAGATCATCGACATCGACCTGCCGCGCCCGCGGCGGCTGGACAAGCTGCCGCAGAAGTTCAACGACTACGCCGGCCGCATCCGCGACATCTTCAAGTCGAAGGGCGTGCTGGCGATGGACTGACGCAGCGCGCATGACCGCGCCCCGGTTCCGCGTCGCGGCGGTCGAGTTCTACGAGCGCCCGGTGCGGCTGCGCATGCCGTTCCGGTTCGGGGTGGTGACGCTCACCGCCGCGCCGCAGGCCTTCGTGCGCGCCCGCATCCGGCTCGACGACGGGCGCGAGGGCTGGGGCGCGGGCGCCGAGATCCTGGCGCCGAAGTGGTTCGACAAGAACCTCGCGCTCTCGAACGAGGACAACTTCGCCCAGCTCCGGCGCGCGCTCGCGCTGGCGCGCGACGCCTATCTCGACGGCGCGGCGCGCAGCGCGTTCGGCCACTTCGCCGCGCACTACCGCGAGGTGATCGACGCCGGCGCGAAGCAGGCGCTCAACCCGCTCGTCGCGTGCTTCGGCCCGGCGCAGCTCGACCGCGCGCTGCTCGACGCGCTGTGCCGGCTGCAGCGCATGTCCTTCTACGAGGCGATGCAGGGCAACTTCGCCGGCATCGAGCCCGCGCGCGTCGCGCCCGACCTCGCGGGGTTCGACATCGACGCGTTCCTCGCGCGGCTGCGGCCCGCTGACGCGATCGACGCCCGGCACACGGTCGGCCTCGTCGACACCATCGCGGGCCATCCACGGCAGGTCGGCGACGGGCTGCCCGAGTCGCTCGCGGAGGTGGTCGCCGCGTACGGGCACACCTGGTTCAAGCTCAAGGTGGGCGGCGACGTCGACGCGGACGTGCGCCGGCTGAGCGAGATCGCCGCGGTCTTGGACGCGTCGGGCCGCGCGTACCGCGTCTCGCTCGACGGCAACGAGCAGTACGACGACCTCGACGCCCTGCGCGCGCTGCTCGCCCGCATGCAGGCGACGCCCGCGCTCGCGCGCCTGGTGGCCGCGATCGCCTTCATCGAGCAGCCGATCGGCCGCAAGCACGCGCTCGAGCGCGACGTCTCCGCGGTGGCGCGCACGACGCCGGTGATCGTGGACGAGTCCGACGCGGACCTCGACGCCTTCCCGCGCGCGAAGGCGCTCGGCTACTCCGGCGTCTCGTCGAAGATGTGCAAGGGGCTGTACAAGTCGGTCCTCAACGCCGCCCGCTGCGCGCAGTGGACGGCGCCGGGCGCGCGCTACTTCATGACCGCCGAGGACCTGACCACGCAGGCGGGGCTCGCCGTGCAGCAGGATCTCGCGCTGGTGAACCTGCTCGGGATGACGCACGTCGAGCGCAACGGCCATCACTACGTGAACGGCATGGCGGACCTGCCGGCGGCCGAGCAGGACGCGTTCCTCGCCGCCCACCCGGATCTCTACGAGCGCACGCACGGCGCGGTCCGCGTGCGCATCCGCGACGGCCGGCTCGGCATCGGCTCGCTCGGCTGCGTCGGTTTCGCGGCGGGCGCGGCGCCGGAGTGGGGCGCGATGGCGCGCATGGCCGATGGCGCCCCGACGGAGGTGAAATGACATGAAAGCATTCCGCGTGCTGGGCACCAACCACACCAGCTTCACCGTGTCGAGCCTCGACCGGACGATCGCGTTCTTCCGCGACTGTCTCGGGTTCGACCTCGTCTCGCGCGCGCCGCGCGACCCGGGCCTCGTGTCGCGCATCACCGGCGTGCCCGGGGCGCAGGTGACGATCGCGTTCCTGCGCGGGGCCGGGCACACGGTCGAGCTGATCGAGTACGCGGCCCCGGCCGACCGCGGCAAGGTGGTCGCGCGCCCCTGCGACGCCGGCTTCGCGCACCTCGCCCTCAACGTCGACGACGCGGAGGCGGCGGTGGCGGCGGCCGCGGCCTTCGGCGTGGCGCCGATCGCGCCGCCGGTGGCGATCGACCAGGGGCCGAACCGCGGGCGCAAGGTCGTCTACGTGCGCGACGCCGACGGCGTGACGATCGAGTTCATCGAGGCGCAGGTGGGCTGAACCGGAGGGCGAGCCATGGCGGAGAAGCGACTCGGCATCATCATGCACGGCGTCACCGGACGCATGGGCGCGAACCAGCATCTCGCCCGTTCGATCGCGGCCATCCGGGAGCAGGGCGGGGTGCGCCTCGCCGACGGCACCCGGGTCGTGCCCGACCCGATCCTGGTCGGGCGGCGGCCCGACGCGCTGCGCGCGCTCGCGCAGGCGCACCGGCTCGAGCGCACGTCCACCGACCTCGACGCGGTGCTCGCCGACAAGGGCTACACGGTGTTCTTCGACGCCGCCTCCACGCAGCTGCGGCCGGCGATGCTGAAGAAGGCGATCGCAGCGGGCAAGCACGTCTACTGCGAGAAGCCGACCGCGACCGGCCTGGGCGAGGCGCTGGACCTCTACCGCGCCGCGCGCAGCGCCGGCGTCAAGCACGGGGTGGTGCAGGACAAGCTGTGGCTGCCGGGGCTGCTCAAGCTGAAGATGCTGATCGACTCGGGCTTCTTCGGCCGCATCCTCTCGGTCCGGGGCGAGTTCGGCTACTGGGTGTTCGAGGGCGACTGGCAGCCGGCGCAGCGGCCGTCGTGGAACTACCGCAAGGAGGACGGCGGCGGCATCATCCTCGACATGCTGTGCCACTGGCGCTACGTGCTCGACAACCTGTTCGGCGAGGTGAAGAGCGTGAGCTGCCTGGGCGCGACGCACGTCCCCGAGCGCTGGGACGAGCAGGGGAAGAAGTACGCCGCGACCGCCGACGATGCGGCGTACGCGACGCTGGAACTCGCCGGCGGCGTGATCGCGCAGATGAACAGCTCCTGGACGGTGCGCGTGCGGCGCGACGATCTCCTCACGCTGCAGGTCGACGGCACGCTCGGCTCGGCGGTGGCGGGACTGCAGAAGTGCGTCGCCCAGCCGCGCGTCGCGACGCCGAAGCCGGTGTGGAACCCGGACGTGCCGCAGCCGATCGACTTCTACGACACCTGGCAGGACGTGCCCAGCAACGTCGCGTACGACAACGCCTTCAAGGCGCAGTGGGAGCTCTTCATCCGGCACGTGTGCGAGGACGCGCCGTTCCGCTGGGGCCTGCTCGAAGGCGCGAAGGGCGTGCAGCTCGTCGACTGCGCGCTCAGGAGCTGGGCCGAGCGCCGCTGGGTCGACGTGCCGAAACTGGAGGGTTGAACCGATGAATGCCCCGATCTCCCTCAGCATCCAGCTCCCGACCGCCGACCGGCGGCTCGAGCCCTTCACGCTGTCCGCGCCGCGCGACTTCCCGCAGGGCGCTGCGCGCGACGCCACGCCAGTGCGTGCGCAAGCCTTCAACCGCGTCGCCTTCGCCGCGGCGCACGTCGTCGCCGACCCGCTGTCGGCGAAGGAGCCGTGGCTCGAGCCCGCGGTCGACTGGGATGCGACGATCCGCTTCCGCCGGCACCTGTGGGCGCTCGGCTTCGGCGTCGCCGAGGCGATGGACACCGCGCAGCGCGGCATGGGGCTCGACTGGCCGACCTCGCTCGAGCTCATCCGCCGCTCGATCGACGCGGCGCGCGACTTCCCCGGCGCGTTCCTGGCGAGCGGCGCGGGCACGGACCACGTCGCTCCCGACCCGAAGCTGACGGTCGCCGACGTGATCGCCGCCTACGAGCAGCAGTTCGCGGCGATCGAGCGGGCGGGCGGGCGCATCATCATGATGGCGAGCCGCGCGCTCGCCGCCTGCGCGCGCTCGCCCGACGACTACGTCCGCGTCTACGGCCGGCTGCTCGCGCAGGCGAAGGAGCCGGTCATCATCCACTGGCTCGGCGAGATGTTCGATCCGGCGCTCGCCGGCTACTGGGGCAGCGCCGACCACGACCAGGCGATGGAGACGGCGCTCGCGGTGATCCGGGCGAACGCGGCGAAGGTGGACGGCATCAAGATCTCGCTGCTCGACGAGCGCAAGGAGATCGACATGCGGCGCCGGCTGCCGCAGGGCGTGCGCATGTACACCGGCGACGACTACAACTTCGCCGCGCTGATCGACGGCGACGGCGAGGCGCACTCGGACGCGCTGCTCGGGATCTTCGACGCGATCGCCCCGGCGGCGTCGGCGGCGCTGTCGGCGCTCGCGCGGGGCGACCGCGAGACGTTCCACCAGGTGCTGGCGCCGACGGTGCCGCTGTCGCGCCACATCTTCGGCGCGCCGACGCGCTTCTACAAGACCGGCGTCGTCTTCCTCGCGTGGCTGAACGGGCACCAGGACCACTTCGTGATGGTCGGCGGACAGCAGAGCGCGCGGCACATCGCGCACCTCGCCGAGACCTTCCGGCTCGCCGACCGCGCCGGGCTGCTGCGCGACCCGGAGCTCGCGTGCGCACGGATGAGGCAGCTGCTCGCGGTGCACGGCCTCGCGGGATGACCGGCAAGGTCGTCTCCTTCGAGCGCGCCGCCGGGCTGATCGCCGACGGCGCGGTCGTGAGCGTGAGCGCCTCGTCGGGGCTCAACACGCCCGACCGCATGCTGGCGGCGCTCGGCCGCCGCTTCGCGGCCGAGGGCGGCCCGCGCGGGCTCACGCTGCTGCTCCCGATCGCCGCCGGCGACATGTGGGGCATCAAGGGGATCGACCACCTCGCGCACGAGGGACTGCTCGCGCGCGTGCTCGCCGGCTCCTACCCGAGCGGCCCGTCGTCGGCCGAGCCGCCGGCGATCTGGAAGATGATCGCGGCCAACGAGGTCGCGGCCTACAACGTGCCGAGCGGCATCCTGTTCGACATGCACCGCGAGTCCGCGGCGCGCCGTGCGGGGGTGATGACGCGCACCGGCCTGCACACGTTCGTCGACCCGCGCCTCGGCGGCTGCCGGATGAACGACGCGGCCGCCGCCCCGATCGTCGAGCTGGTGGAGTTCAAGGGCGGGGAGTGGCTCCACTTCCCGAACATTCCGACCGACGTGGCGATCATCCGCGGCACGACCGCCGACGAGGACGGGAACCTCTCGATGGAGCACGAAGGCGCGGTGCTCGGCCCGCTCGACATCGCGCTGGCGGCGCGCAACAACGGCGGCATCGTCATCGCGCAGGTCAAGCGCACCACCGCGCGCGCGAGCATCCCCACGCAACGGGTGCACGTGCCCTCGACGCTGGTCGACTACGTGGTGGTCGACCCCGACCAGATGCAGGCGACGCAGACACCGTACGACCCGGCGATCAGCGGCGAGGTGCGCCGGCCGCTCGCCGCCTTCCCGCCGGTGCCGTTCGGCGCCGACAAGGTGATCGCGCGCCGCGCGGCGATGGAGCTCGCCAGCGGCGACGCGGTCAACCTCGGCTTCGGCATCTCGCCGCTCGTGCCGCGCATCCTGATCGAGGAGGGGCGGCAGGACGAGGTGACCTGGGCGATCGAGCAGGGGCCGGTCGGCGGGGTCCCGCTCGACGGCTTTCCTTTCGGCTGCGCGGCCAATGCGCAGGCGTTCATGCCCTCGCCGTACCAGTTCATCTACTTCCAGGGCGGCGGGTTCGACGTCGGGCTGCTCTCGTTCCTCGAGGTCGGCGCCGACGGCAGCGTGAACGTCTCGCGCCTCGCCTCGCGTCCCCACGTGACCGCCGGCTGCGGCGGCTTCGTCGACATCACCGCGCACGCGCGCAAGCTCGTGTTCTCGGGCTACTTCCGCGCCGCCGGCCTGGAGCTCGACGTCGCGGGCGGGAAGCTCGCGATCCGCCAGGAGGGGAAGATCGCGAAGTTCGTGCCGCAGGTCGACCACGTGACTTTTTCCGGCCGCAGGGCGCGCGAGCAGAAGCAGGACGTCACCTACGTCACCGAGCGCTGCGTGATCCGGCGGCGCGACGACGGCCTGACGGTGACCGAGGTCGCGCCGGGCGTCGACCTCGAGCGCGACGTGCTCGCCCGGGCCGGATTCCCGCTGCGCGTGGCGCACGACGTGAAGTCGATGGACGAGCGGCTGTTCCGCGCGGAGCCGATGGGGCTGCGGCTCCAGCCGCGCAGGAGGCCGCGATGAGGCCCGGTCTGAACTGGTACGAGGACTGCGCGGTGGGCGACGCGTTCACCACCGGCGGCATCGTCGTGACCGAGAGCCTCATCCAGGCCTTCGCGGGCCTGTCGGGGGACTTCTTCGACCTGCACGTGGACGACGACTTCGCGCGCCGCCTCGGCTTCCGGGGCCGCGTCGCCCACGGCATCCTCGGGCTCGCGCTGACCGACGGCCTGAAGAACCGCGCCGAGCACCGCTTCCGCGCGGTCGCCTCGCTCGGCTGGAACTGGAAGTTCGGCGGCGCGATCTTCGTCGGCGACCGCATTCACGCGGAAGTCTCGGTCGCAGCGAAGCGCGAGACCAAACGTCCCGACCGCGGCATCCTCACGCTCGCGCTGAAAGTGAAGAATCAGGACGGGAAGGTCGTCCAGGAAGGCACCAACGAGCTCATGGTCGAAAGGAGTCCGGTATGAGCGAACACCTCCTGCTTGCGACCGACGGCCCGGTCGCGACGATCACGCTGAACCGGCCCGAGAAGCTCAACGCGCTCACCCTGGCGATGCTGGCGCGCCTGGAGGCGGCCTGCGCAGCGCTGGAGCGCGACGACGCGGTGCGCGCCGTGATCGTGGCGTCGGCCTCGCCCAAGGCGTTCTGCGCCGGCGCGGACATCATCGACTGGGGGCCGCTCGGTCCGCGCGGCATGTGGGCGCAGTGGATCCGCGACGGCCAGCGCGTCTTCGACCGGCTCGCGCGGCTGCGCCAGCCCACGATCGCCGCGGTCGGCGGCCTCGCGTTCGGCGGCGGGCTCGAGCTCGCGCTCGCGTGCGACATCCGGATCGCGGGGTCGGGCGCCCGCTTCGGGCTGCCCGAGGTGACGATCGGCGCGGTGCCCGGGTGGGCGGGGACGCAGCGCCTGCCCCGGCTCGTCGGTCCCGGCCGCGCCAAGCACCTGATCCTCACCGGGCAGCCGGTGGACGCGGTCACCGCCGCGGCCTGGGGGCTCGTCACCGAGGTCGTGGCGCCGGAGCGGCTCGCGCCGCGCGCGCTTGAGCTGGCGCGGCGCATCGCCGAGAATGCGCCGACCGCGGTGCAGGTGGCGAAGCAGCTCGCCGACGCGGCGGCCGGCGAGGGGCGCACCACGACGCTGGAATCGCTCGCCACCGGCTTCGCGGCGGGCACCGACGATGCGCGCGAAGGCGTGGCGGCGTTCCGGGCGAAGCGGCCGCCGCGGTTCACCGGCAGGTAGTCCGTAGGCAGACCACAAAGGAGGAGTCATGGAGCGCAGGGCATTCCTTTCGTCGCTCGCGGCGATCGCCGCCGGGCTCGCCGGCGCCGCCGCCGCCCAGCAGCCGATCACGCTGAACGGCGCCTCGCAGTTCAACGACGACCACGCCTTCACCAAGGCGATGGTGCGGTTCGAGGAGCTGGTGAAGAAGTACTACGGCAAGCCGGTCGGCTTCACGCTGCACAAGAACAGCGCGCTCGGCCTGGAGAAGCAGTACTTCGAGTACATGGCGCAGGGCAAGGCGGTCGACTACGCCATCGTGTCGCCGGCGCACATGTCGACCTTCTCGAAGGCGGCGCCGTTCATCGACGCGCCGTTCGTCTTCCGCGACCTCGACCACTGGAACAAGGTGCTCGACGCCGACCTGCTGAAGCCGATCGCCGACGAGATCGGCCAGAAGGCCGACGTGATGCTGATCGGCTACGCCGGCGGCGGGACGCGCAACATCTTCGCCAACCGGCCGGCGCAGAACCTGGCCGAGCTGAAGGGCCTGAAGGTGCGGGTGCAGGGCGCGCCGATCTGGAGCCGCACGTTCCAGGCGGCGGGCATGGCGCCGACCGTGATCGCGTACAACGAGGTCTACAACGCGATCCAGAACGGCGTGATCCAGGCGGGCGAGAACGAGGCCGCGGGCGTGGAGCAGATGAAGTTCTACGAGGTGGGGCCCAACCTCGTCATGACGATGCACGCGATCACCATCCGGCCGCTGTGCTTCTCGGCCAAGACCTTCAAGACGCTGCCCGGCGACCTGCAGGCGGCCATCCTGAAGGCGGGCAAGGAGGCCGGCGCCTACGGCCGCCAGGTCGAGTCGAGCGAGGACTCCGCCAAGCTCGACAAGATGGAGAAGGAAGGCAAGCTCAGGCGCATCGCGTTCGCCGACCGCGCCGCGATGAAGAAGGCGGTCGACCCGGTCATCGCCGCCTACGCGCGGGAGATCGGGGCCGACCGGATCCTCGCGCAGATCAACGCGATCAAGTAGGCCTGCCGTCGGAGCGCGGGCCCGGGCGCGTCCCGGGCGCGCGCGCGGCGTCCCGGGGAGGAGCATGTCCGACGCATCGCCGCTGCGCGCCCCCTGGCGCCGCTTCACCGCCTGGTACGCCCGGGCGCTCGCGTGGCTGCTCGCGTTCTCGGTCGCGGTCCTGGTGATCCCGGTCAGCCTGCAGATCTTCTCGCGCTACACCGCGCTCATCCCGAGCTACATCTGGACCGAGGAGATGGCGCGCTTCCTCTTCATCTGGATGATCATGATCGGCGCGATGCTCGGCATCCGCGAGGGCGCGCACTTCGAGGTGGACGTGTGGCCGCGGATGAACGCGCGCGCGCAGGCCGCGGTCAGGCTCGTGTCCGGCATCGGCGTGCTCGTGCTCGCGCTGGTGTTCGTCTGGGCCGGCATCGAGTTCACCCGCTTCGCCTGGAACCGGATCTCGGAGCTCGCCGAGCTGCCGCTGTGGCTGATCCACGTCGCCTGGCCGCTCACCGGCCTCACCTGGCTCGTCTTCCAGGCCGAGCGCATGCTCGACGACCTGCGCACGCTGACTGCGGGGAGCGGGGAATGACCGCCCTCTCGCCGGGCGCCGCCGCGCTCGTGCTCTTCGGCGTGTTCTTCCTGCTGATGTTCCTGCGCGTGCCGGTCGCGTTCGCGCTCGGGCTCGCCTGCCTGCCGCTGCTCGTCATCGAGCCCCACCTGGACTCGATGGGGCTGGTGCAGGAGACCTTCAACGCCTACAACTCGTTCATCCTGCTCGCGGTGCCGTTCTTCCTGCTCACCGCGAACCTGATGAACGTCGGCGGCATCACCGACCGCCTGGTGCGGTTCTCGCGCTCCATGGTCGGCCACTTCCCGGGCGGCCTCGCCCAGATCAACGTGGTGCTGTCGATCTTCTTCGCCGGCATCTCGGGCTCCTCGACCGCCGACGCCGCGAGCCAGTCGAAGATCTTCATCGAGGCGCAGCGCAAGGAGGGCTACGACGACAGCTTCTCGGTCGCGATCACCGCGGTGTCGGCGGTGCTGGCGGTGATCATCCCGCCGTCGATCCTCATGATCGTCTGGGGCGGCGTGCTCACCGTCTCGATCGGCGCGCTGTTCCTGGCCGGGATCGTTCCGGGGCTCGCGATCGGGCTCGCCCAGATGGCGACCGTGCACGCGTACGCGAAGCGGCGCGGCTACCCGACCTATCCGCGCGCGACCTGGGGCGAGTTCTTCGCCTCCGCCGCGTCACGCCGTTCATCATCGTCGGCGGCAAGATCTTCGGCTGGTTCACCGCGACCGAGTCGGCGTGCATCGCGGTGCTGTACGCCGGGGTGCTGTCGTTCTTCTTCTACCGCGAGATGGACCTGAAGGGGCTCAACGACGCCCTGCTCGACACCGGCAGGCTGGCGGCGGTCGCGCTCTTCTGCGTCGGGACCGCGAGCGCGTTCGGCTGGCTGCTCGCCTACTACCAGATCCCGAAGGCGATCCTCGCCGGCGTCTCGGCCTGGGGCATGGGGCCGACGCTGACCGGCTTCTTCATCGCGCTCGTGTTCCTGGTGGTCGGCTGCTTCCTCGACGCGATTCCGGCGATCATCATCGTGGGCACCATCCTGCAGCCGCTCGCCCAGGGGGTGGGCATGGACCCGGTGCACTTCGCGCTGATCGGCATCGTCTCGCTCGCGTTCGGGCTGGTGACGCCGCCGTACGGGCTGTGCCTCATGATCTCCTGCGCGGTGGCCGGCGTTCGCATCCTGGACGTGCTCAAGGACGTGATGATCATGCTCGTTCCGATGCTGGCGGTGCTCGCCGTCGTGATCGTCTGGCCGGACTTCGTGCTCTGGCTCCCGCGCCAGATCTCGCCGGAATTCCTGAAGTAGCGGCGCCGATGATCACCGGCACGACCCGCCTGCTCGCGATCGTCGGCGACCCGATCGACAAGGTGCGCTCGCCGGAGGGCTTCTGCCGGCGCTTCGAGCAGAACGGCTACGACGCGATCATGATCCCGGTGCACGTCGCCGCCGCGGAGCTCGCGCCGGTCCTCGCCGGGCTCAAGGCGATGCGCAACCTCGACGGGATCGTCGCCACCATGCCGCACAAGGTCGCGCTGGCCGCGGCCGCGGACGAGGTGCTGGAGAGCGGCCGCCTGGTCGGGGCGGTGAACGCGCTGCGGCGGCGGCCGGACGGGAAGTGGGAGGCCGACATGTTCGACGGCCGCGGCTTCGTCGCGGGCCTGCGCGCGCACGGGCACGACCCGGCGGGCCGGCGCGCCGCGCTGCTCGGCGCGGGCGGCGCGGGCAGCGCGATCGCCGTGGCGCTGTGCCAGGCGGGGGTCGCC
>JAGVSZ010000479.1 GCA_019137045.1 Betaproteobacteria bacterium | reverse complement strand
GGTGCAGGCCCGCGAGGGTGTCGCCGGCTGCGACCGAGGGCAACGCCGCGGCAAGCGCCGCGGCCCAGCGCGCCAGCGTCGGCTCATCGGCGAGCTCGAGGCGGCGCATCTCGTCGAGGCTGAGCTCGACCAGGCGCTCGGAGCTGACCGCGCGCGTGTAGCGGATGGACAGCACATACTCGTCGTCCATCGCCTCCGCGCCCGGCGCGCGCGCCCACAGCGCGGCGTCGTAGAGCTTGAAGCCGAGCCAGCGCAGCTCGCCACGGCCGATCTCGCGCAGCCCGGCCTCGCTCGCCGCGAGCTGCGGCGGCAGGCCGAGCGCGTGCACCGTCTCCATGGCAAGCAACATGCAGCAGGCGAGCACGGCGCCGAGCTCGCGCGTCCGGCGCGCGCGCGGCGCGCGGACGAGCCGGTTGAGGCCGCGCTTCAGGCGTTGCGGGGCGCGCGTTGGAAAGCGGGTCGGTGCGTTCATGGGCTCACCTCCGGGTTCAGGATGAAGCGGCAAGCAGTGTCGATCGCGGCCGCGTCGGCCACGACGCTTCAGCCGGCTCGCGAGGCCGCGCCGGCGTGCGCGAACACATAGTGGTGCACGTCGATGTCGCCGGTGTCGAAGCCCGCCTCGCAGTACGCCAGGTAAAAACGCCACATGCGCAGGAAGCGCTCGGGGAAGCCCTGTGCGCGCACCGCCGCCGCCTGCGCGTCGAAGCCGCGGTGCCAGTGCGCCAGCGTGCGCGCGTAGTCGCGCCCGAAGGCGAAGTCGCCCACCACCTCGAGCCCGGCGCGCCCGGCCTGCTGCGCGACCGCGCCCGGGCTGGGCAGCATGCCGCCGGGGAAGACGTGGCGCTGGATGAAGTCGGTGCCGCGGCGGTAGCGCGCGAACAGCGCGTCGGCGATGGTGATCGCCTGCACCACGCAGCGCCCGCCCGGTTTCAGCAAGGCCGAGAGCTGGGCGAAGTAGGTCGGCCAGAAGCGCTCTCCCACCGCCTCGATCATCTCGATCGACACCACGTGGTCGTAGTGGCCGCGCACGTCGCGGTAGTCGCACAGCTCGAAGTCCACCCGGTCGGCAAAGCCGCCGCGCTCGGCGCGCGCGCGCGCGAATTCGAGCTGCGACGGCGACAGCGTGATGCCGAGCACCTTGCAGCCGAACTCGGTGGCGGCGACCTCGGCGAAGCCGCCCCAGCCGCAGCCCACCTCCAGGAGGGTCTGCCCCGGCTGCGCGCCGAGCTCGCCGAGGATGCGGCGGTACTTGCGCAGCTGGGCGTCCGCCAGCGACTCGTCCGGCGCGGCGAACACCGCCGCCGAGTAGGTCATGGTGGGGTCGAGCCAGAGCGCGTAGAAGTCGTTGCCGAGGTCGTAGTGGGCCTCGATGTTGCGCCGCGAGCCGCTGCGCGTGTTGGCGCGCAGCAGGTGCTGCAGGCGGTGGCTCAGCAGGCGGAACAGGCGCCCGTAGATCGCGCCCTGCAGGCGGGCGCGGTTGGCCGAGAGCAGGCGCAGCAGGCCGGGGAGGTCTTCGGTCTCCCACAGGCCGTCCATCCAGGTCTCGCCGAAGCCGATGTCGCCGCGCGCGAGCACCTCGTCGAAGACGGCATGGTCGCGCACGCGCAGGTGGGCGACGAGCGCGCCATGGCCTGCGCGCAAGCGCACGCCGTCGGGCAGCTCCACCGCGATCGCACCGCCGTCGAGGCGGTCGAGCATCTCCAGGCATAGCCGGGTGGCGCGCGGCAGGCGCGCGAGGCGCAGGCCGGCGAGCGGCTGCAGGGCGTGGTCGAGTGCGTTCATCAGGTGGTCTCCTCGATCGGCGGCGCGGGCTTGCGGAAGAAGCTCACCCGGCGCAAGGCCAGGCGTAGCGCCTGCCAGTGGATGCGGGCGACGACGCCCAGGGTCATGAAGGGCTGGCGCGCGAGCCACTTCGCCATGCTGGTGCCGGAAACTTTCTCCGCACGGCCCGACAGGCGGGTGGACAGCTGGCGTTCGCCGCCGTCCCAAAGCTCGATCGACACCGCATGCACCGCGCCACGCTGCTCGAAGCGGAAGCGGTACTCGCCACGCACAGGGAAAAAGGGCGAAACGTGGAAGCGCTTGCTGGCGCGCAGCTCGTCGCCCGCGACGATGGGGCGCAGGTCGTCGTGGTGCAGCAGGTAGTTGTGGCGTTCCCCGAAGGTGTTGTTCACCTCGGCGAGCACCGCGCGCAGGCTGCCCGCGCGGTCGTGGCAGAACCAGAAGCTCACCGGGTTGAAGACGAAGCCGAGGATGCGCGGCATGGTCTGCAGCACGACCTCGCCGTCGCACGCCGCGGCCAGCCCGCGCTCGTCCAGGAGGGCGCGGATCCACGGCAGCAGGGGCGAGCCGTCGCGGGCGCCGTGGTCGCGGCTGCGGAAGCTGATCAGGTTGGCGCGCTCGATGCCGAGCAGCGGCACGCGCAAGGTGTCCAGCCGAGCGAGCGGCAGGCGCAGGAAGGCGCTCGGGTAGACGAAGCGGTTGTGCGCCTGCACGTGGCGCTCGTGCATGACCGCCCCGAAGCACACCGCGGGCTGCAGCGCGTCGGACATCACGCCATCTCCAGCGCCGCCGGCACGCGGCCGCGCCGCCACGGCACCTCCACGCCCATCGCCTCGACCACCGCGACCGCCGACTTGAGGCCGTCCTCGTGGAAGCCGTAGCCGGTCCACGCGCCGGCAAACCAGCAGCGCTCG
>JAGVSZ010000460.1 GCA_019137045.1 Betaproteobacteria bacterium | reverse complement strand
CGGCAAGCTCGCCGCGGCGCCGCCCGCCGTGGCGCGCGCCGACGACCTGCGCGCGACCGGGCCGGTCGGCGACGTTCCGGTGCGCGCGTACCGGCCGCTCGGCGCGGCGGACGCCGAGCGCCTGCCCGCGCTCGTGTACTTCCACGGCGGCGGGTGGACCATCGGCGACCTCGACACGCACGACGTGCCCTGCCGCGAGCTCGCGAACCTCGCGCACTGCGCGGTCGTGTCGGTGGACTACCGGCTGGCGCCCGAGCACAGGTTCCCGGCCGCGTTCGACGACGCGGTCGCGGCGACGCACTGGGTTCACGCGCACGCCGCAGGGCTCGGCATCGACGCGTCGCGGCTCGCGGTGGGCGGGGACTCGGCGGGCGGCAACCTCGCCGCGGCGGTGGCGATCGCGCTGCGCGACACCTGGGGCCCGCGGCTGGCGATGCAGACGCTGATCTACCCGGCCACCGACCAGGCCGCCGACACGCCGTCGCACGCCGCGTTCGCCGACGGCTACCTGCTGACGCGCGAGGCGATCGCGTGGTTCCGCGACAACTACCTGCGCGGGCCGGAGGACGCGGCCGACTGGCGCGCGTCGCCCCTGCGCGCGCCCGACCTCGCCGGCCTGCCGCCCGCGTACGTCATCACCGCAGGCTTCGATCCGCTGCTGGACGAGGGCCGCGCGTACGCCGAGCGCCTCCGTGCCGCCGGGGTGAAGGTCACCTACGAGTGCTTCGCCGGGATGATCCACGGGTTCATCACCATGGGCGGGGCGATCGCGGCCGCGCACCACGCGCTCTACCGCGCCGCGCTCGGACTGAAGCAGGCGTTCGCCGCCGTCGCCGCGCAGTGATCGGTCGCGCCCTCGCCTTCGTCGGGCGGCACGGCGCGCTCTTCCTCGCCGGCGGCGTGCTGCTCGGCCTCGCGGCGCCGCCGCTCGCCGCCGCCGCGCGCCCGCTGCTCGCGCCCGCCCTGCTGGTGCCGCTCACGATCGCGCTCCTGCGGCTCGACTGGCGCGCGCTCGGGGACTACGCGCGCCGCCCGGTGCTGATCGGCGTGACCGCGGCGTGGCTGCTCGGCGCGAGCCCGCTGCTCGTGTGGCTCGCGCTGCGCGGCGTCGCGCTCCCGAGCGCCCTGGAGCACGCGCTCGTCCTGATGGCCGCCTCCTCGCCGGTGACGATGTGCGCGACGGTGAGCCTGCTGGTCGGGCTCGACGCGGCGCTCGCGGTGGTGGTGATCGTCGTGACCACCGCGCTCGTCCCGCTCACGCTGCCCCTGGTCGCGCTGCCGCTGCTCGGGCTCGCGCTCGCGATCGACCTGCCGACCTTCATGTTCCGGCTCGCGTGGATGGTGGGCGCGGCGTTCGCGGCGGCGCTCGTCGTGCGGCGGCTCGCCGGCCCCGCGCGGCTCGCGCGCGGCGCGCGCGCCCTCGACGCGGTCGCGGTGCTCAGCCTGGTCGTGTTCGCGGTGGCGATCATGGACGGGGTCACCGCGGCGCTGCTCGAGCGGCCGGGCTACGTGCTCGGCACGCTCGCGGCGGCGTTCGTCGCGAACCTCGCGCTGCAGGCGCTCGGCACCGCCGCGTTCCTCGGGCTCGGCCTGCGGCGGGCGCTGACCGTCGGCCTCATGACCGGCAACTGCAACATGGGCATCGTGCTGATCGCGCTCGCGTACGAGGCGCCGTTCGACACGGTGATGTTCTTCGCGCTGGGACAGATCCCGATGTACATGCTGCCGGCGCTGCTGATGCCGCTCTACCGGCGCGTGGCCCGGCTGCACCCTGCGGCCTGACCGGCGCCCTGGGCCTGCTCGCCCCGAAGCTCGCGCGATTCGCGCGCTCAGCGCAGCACCGGTCCCCACACCACGGCCGGCTCCGGGTTCGGCGCGGGCGCGGCCGGTGGCCGGGGGCGGACGACCGCGTCGGCCGCCTCGGCGCGCGCGCGGTCGAGATCGACCGCGTTCTGCTGCTCGAAGCGCAGGAGCTCCGCGCCGCGCTGCCCCGGCGCCGGCGCGAGCGGCTGCGCCTGCTGCACCTGCTGCCGGTAGAACGCGTCCGACTGCTGCAGGCGCTGGTCGCGCAGCGTCGACTCGAGCTCGAGCCGCCGCTCGGGCGCGAGCGCCCCGGCCCGGAACGACTGGACCGACTGCTGCAGCTGCAGCGCGAACGCGTCGGACTGCTGCTGGCGCAGGAGCTGCGCCTGCGTGGCCGGGTCGGTCGCGAGCGCGGCGGGCGACGCGGCGGCGAGCAGAACTAGGAAGATCGCGCGCATGCCGCTATCATCCGCCTCCGCACGCGCGCGCGCAATGCGCGCGGCAGGGCAACGCGCGCGGCAGGAGAGGAACCGTGGGCCACACCGTCGACTACTACTTCACCATCGGCTCGCCGTGGAGCTACCTCGGCCACGCGCGCTTCGCGGCGCTGGTCGAAAAGCACGGGGCGCGGGTGAACGTCAAGCCCGTGGACTACGGGAAGATCTTCCCGGTCTCGGGCGGGTTGCCGCTGAAGCAGCGCGCGCCGCAGCGGCAGGCCTACCGCCTGGTCGAGCTCGCGCGCTGGCGCGACTTCCTCGGGGTGCCGCTCGTCGTCGAGCCGAAGCATTTTCCCTTCCGGCCCGACGCGGCCGTCCGCGCGGTGATCGCGGCCGACGTCGTGCACGGATCCGCGGTCGCGCTGAGCCTCGCCTACGCCCTGATGCGGGGCTGCTGGGCGCAGGACCGCGACCTCGGCGACGGCGCGACGGTGCGCGCGATCTGCGCGGAGCAGGGCGTCGACCCCGCGGCGCTCGACGAGGTGGCGGTCGCGGCCGACGCGCAGGCGAAGCACGAGCGCTACACCGAGGAGGCGATCGCGCGCGGCGTGTTCGGCGCGCCGAGCTACGTCGTCGGCGACGAGATCTTCTGGGGCCAGGACCGGCTCGACTTTCTCGACCGCAGGCTCGCGCGATGAGCCGCCGCTCCGCCGTCCTCGCGCTCGCCGCGCTCGCCGTCCTCTCCGGCTGCTACTACCGGGAAGTCGAGCAGGCGCTCAACGTGCAGATGCCCTGGGGCGAACGCGTCGTGGTGGCCTGCGCGGGCGGAAAGTCGATGGCGATCGACTTCGTCCCCGCGCCGCGCGCCGCGCGCGTGACCTTCGACGCGACCACCGTGACGCTCGCGCAGGTGGACGCCGCGAGCGACGCGAAGTTCACCGACGGCCGCTACACGCTGTACGTCAACGCGCAGCGCGCCGCGCTCGAGGAGACGGGCGTCGTCCTGCGCGGCCCGTGCGCGCCGCGCTGAGGGCCTGCCGCGAAGGTGGCCCTGAAGCGCCTGTTCGGCCGCCCGCGCGGCTCGGTCGAGGTGAGCGAGGCGCGCGGGGTGCGCACCCTGCACCTCGGCGGCGACGCGATCCAGAGCGCCATCCGCCTGTCCCGCCCCGGCGAGCTCGAGCTCGCGTACACGCGCGCGATGATGGCGTTCCTCCTCTTCGCGCCGGCGCCGCGCGCGATCCTGATGGTGGGCCTCGGCGGCGGGTCGATCGCGCGCTTCGTGCACGAGCGCCTGCCGCAGGCGCGCATGACGGTGGTCGAGCTGAGCGCGCAGGTGGTCGCCGCCGCGCGCACGTTCTTCGGCCTGCCGGCGGACGACGCACGCCTCTCGGTCGTCGTCGGCGACGGGGCGCGGCACGTGCCCGCGGTGCGCGCGGGCGCCGACGTGCTGCTGCTCGACGCGTTCGAGGACGGGCGCTCCGTCCGGGCGCTCGCCACGCAGGGCTTCTACGACGCCTGCCGCGCGGCGCTCGCGCCGGGCGGCGTGCTGGTCGCGAACTTCATCGCCGACGAGCCGCGGCTCGGCACCTACCTCGCGCGCCTCGAGCGCGCCTTCGGGGGACGCGTGCTGTGCCTGCCCTCGGAGGATCGCGTGAACCTGATCGTGCTCGCGTTCGAGCGGTCCGGCGCGCGGATCGCGATCGAGCCGCTGCGCCGCGCCGCGCGCACGCTGGCCGGACGGTTCGGGCTGCCGTTCGAGCGTTTCGTCCGCGACCTCGTGGCGCACAATCCGGCGACCGCCGCGTACCTGCGTTTCAAGCGCGATACGGCCGGCGCTTAGGCGCGGCCCGGGCCGTGTCAGGCGCCCGCCGTGTAACAGTTTTTGACAATTCAATCCGCCCTCCGATCATGCTCCCAGCATGACCCGCCGTGTAGAGTCCGCGCTGGCCTCGACGCCGCGGCGGGCGCGGGGCCGCGAGGCGCGGCACGCGTCCGTCAAACAAGAGGGGGAGCTGGGGAATGGCCGGGCACGACGCATTGACGCAGGCTCGGATCGACCTCACCGCGGCGTTGCGTGCTGCGTGCCGCCTCGGCCTCTCCGAGGGCGTCTGCAACCACTTCAGCGTCGCCGCGCCGGGCCTCGAGGACCGTTTCCTGCTCAATCCGCAGGGCTTGCACTGGTCGGAGCTCACCCCGGCCGACATCGTCATGGTGGACGTCCGGGGAAACCGCATCGAGGGCCGCCACCCGGTCGAGCCGACCGCCTTTTTCATCCACGCCCGCCTGCACAAGTCGCGGCGCCGGCCGCAGGTGGTGCTGCACACGCACATGCCGTTCGCGACCGCGCTGACCGTCCTCGAAGGCGGCCGGCTGGAGCCCGCGAGCCAGAACGCGCTGCGCTTCTACGGCCGGATCGGCTACGACGAGGCGTACAACGGCCTCGCGCTCGACGACGCGGAGGGCGAGCGGATCGCCGCGCGCCTGAAGGGCGGCGACGTGCTCTTCCTCGCCAACCACGGGGTGATCGTCTGCGGCGAGACGATCGGGTGGGCGTTCGACGATCTCTACTACCTCGAGCGCGCGTGCATGGTGCAGGTGCTCGCCCAGGGCACCGGCAAGGCGCTCAAGCGCCTGCCGCACGCGGTCGCCTCGGCGACCGCGAAGCAGCACGCCGCCGAGCGCCAGCAGTCGGATCTCTTCTTCGCCGCGATGAAGCGCATCCTGGACCGCGACGAGCCGGGCTGGAGCGCGCTCGGCTAGCGGCGCCCGAGCGCGCGCACGATCGCCGCGACGAGCGCGGCGGGCGCGCCGTCGACGTCGACGACGATCGCCTCCGCCGGCGTCTCCAGCGCGGCGAACTGCGAGTCGAGGAGCGCCGGGTTCATGTAGTGCCCCCGCCGCGCGGCGAGGCGCGCGCGAATCAACTCGCGCGACCCGCGCAGGAACACCACCCGCGCCTCCGGCAGGCCGGCGAGCAGCGTGCTCCGGTAGGCCGCCTTCAGCGCCGAGCAGGCGAGCACGACGCTGCCGCCTTCCGCGGCGCGCCGCCGCAGCAGCGCGTTCAGGCGTTCGAGCCACGGCTGCCGGTCGCCATCGGTGAGCGGCGTGCCGGCGCGCATCTTCGCCACGCTCTCCGGCGGGTGGTAGTCGTCGGCGTCGAGGAACGCGGCGCCGAGCGCCGCGGCGAGCCGCTCGCCGACGGTGGTTTTCCCGGCGCCGGTGACGCCCATCACCACGACGATCATGATCGCCGCACTCTACCAGTGCGCGCGGTCTGCCCTTAACATTGCGCCCCGATGCACCGGTTCGCGCTCGCCATCGCCCTCGCCGCCGCCGCGGGGCTCGCGCACGGCCAGGCGAAGTCGTTCGCGTACGAGGCCGAGCTCGCCCAGCCCGCGCCCCGCGCCAGCGCGAACGCCGGCGGCGTGACGTGGTCGTGCACCGGGGCGCGCTGCACCGCCCGCGGGCGCGGCGGGAACGTCAGCGTGAAGGGCTGCGCCGAGCTCGCGCGCGCGGTCGGGCCGGTGGTGGCCTATCGCAGCGAGATCAAGTCGCTCGCCGACGCGAGTCTGCGCGAGTGCAACCGCCGCGCGCAGGGCGGCGCGGCGCCGGCCGCGAAGGCGCCCCCGCGACCGCAGCGGACCACGACGCCCGAGATCGCGTTCACCGGCGTCGCGCCGGCCGGCGACACTGCGGAGCGCCGGCCGTGATCCGTGCCGCCCTCGCGCTCGCGCTCGCCCTGCCCGCGGCGGCGCCGGCCCAGGATGCGCTCCTGGAGGTGCCGGTGCGGGTCGCGCGCGTGCCCGCGGCGGCGGCGGTGGGATCGGTGACCTGCGCGGTGTTCGCCGATCCGACCGGACCGGCGAGCAACGTCGGCTACCTCGGCAGCGGCGCGCGCTGGTTCGCGCTCGCCAACGGCGCGTTCGCGGGCCGCATCACCGTGCCGGTCAAGTTCGACGCCGGCCCCGGGCCGGCGCGCGCCTACCGCTGCGCGCTCTACTTCATCTTCAAGGAGGAGGGCCGGACGCTGACGCTCGCGGCCGGCCGGCTCGCCGACCGCGCGGCGGCGGAGCACCGCCCGGCGTTCGCGGCGGCGCCCGGCGCGCGGCTCGTCCACGAGGTGACCGGGACGTTCTAGTCGCGCGCCGGCGCTATCCTTCGCACTCTCCTGGCAACTTGCCCGAGGTCGAACCCATGGACTCGCACGCCCGCGTCGACTACCCGCAGTTCAACGAGATCGCCCCGGGCGTCGGGGCCGCCCTGCGCGCGCTCGCCCAGGCGGTGGTCGATTCCGGCCTGGAAAAGACGCTCACCGAGCTGATCAAGGTGCGCGCCTCGCAGCTCAACGGCTGCGCGTTCTGCGTCCAGTACCACCTCAACGCCGCGCGCCGGCTCGGCGTCGACGCGCGCAAGCTCGACCTGGCCGCGGTCTGGCGCGACGCCGGCGTGTTCGACGCGCGCGAGCGGGCGGCGCTCGCGTGGACCGAGACGCTGACCCGGCTCGACGGCGCGGACGGCGCGCCCGACGCCGACTACGAGCGGATGCGGGCGCACTTCTCGACCGCGGAGGCGGTCAACCTCACCGCCGCGATCGCCAACATCAACGCCTGGAACCGCATCGCCGTCGGGCTGCGGTTCACGCCTCCGGCGCCGGCATGAACGCCCGCCCCGGCAGCCTGCCTCCGACCGCGGAGGCGGCCGCGCGCGCCGCGGCGGAGACGGTCTACCGCGCGGAGTCGCGGCGCGTGTTCGCCACGCTCGTGCGCCTGCTCGGCGACTTCGACCTCGCCGAGGAGGCGCTGCACGACGCGTTCCGGGCGGCGCTCGAGCAGTGGCCGCGCGACGGCGTGCCGGCGAACCCGCGCGCCTGGCTCGTCTCGGCCGGGCGCTTCAAGGCGATCGACGGCATCCGCCGGCGCGCGCGCTTCGACTCGCTCGAGGACCGCGCCGACGAGGTCGAAGCGATCGCCGGCGAGGACGGGCCGGAGCGCGAGACGATCGAGGACGACCGGCTGCGGCTCGTGTTCACCTGCTGTCACCCGGCCCTCGCGCCGGACGCGCAGGTGGCGCTCACGCTGCGCGAGATCTGCGGCCTGACGACCGAGGAGATCGCCGCGGCCTTCCTGACCGCCGCACCCACGCTCGCCCAGCGCATCGTGCGCGCGAAGGCGAAGATCCGCGACGCCCGCATCCCCTACCAGGTGCCGGGGCCGGACGAGCTTCCGGCGCGGCTCGACAGCGTGCTGCGCGTGGTCTACCTGGTGTTCAACGAGGGCTACTCGGCCTCGTCCGGGGATTCGGTGACGCGCGTCGATCTCTCCGGCGAGGCGATCCGGCTGGGGCGGCTGCTCGTGGCGCTCCTGCCCGAGCCGGAGGCGCAGGGCCTGCTCGCGCTGATGCTGCTGCACGAGTCGCGCCGCGCCGCGCGGACCGCGCCCAACGGCGACCTGATCCTGCTCGACGAGCAGGATCGCGCGGCCTGGAACCGCGACCTGATCGCGGAGGGCACCGCGCTGGTCGAGCGCGCGCTCGCCTCGCGGCGCTGCGGCCCGTACGCGCTCCAGGCCGCGATCGCGGCGGTGCACGCCGCGGCGGCGCGCGCCGCCGACACCGACTGGGCCCAGATCGTGGCCCTCTACGACCTGCTGCTGCGGGCGGACCCGTCGCCGGTCGTGGCGCTCAACCGCGCGGTCGCGGTGGCGATGCGCGACGGTCCGGCGGCCGGGCTCGCGCTCGTGGACGCGATCCTCGGACGCGGCGACCTGGAGGACTACCGGCTCGCGCACGCGGCCCGGGCGGACCTGTGCCGCCGGCTCGGCCGGACGGCCGAGGCGCGCGCCGCCTATCAGCGCGCGCTCGCGCTCACCCGGCAGGCGCCCGAGCGGCGCTTTCTCGACCGTCGGCTGCGCGAGCTGGGCGAATAGCCCGGCCGGGCTGTCGATTTCCGTCCTCCCCGTTCGACCAGGGGTCGTTACCGTCTTGGGCGGCGCCCCGGGGGAACCGTGAGATACGTCTGCCTGGTCTACATGGAGCGGCAGGACCTGACCGCCGTGCCGGACACGGACTGCATGGCGTTCGGGGAGTCGCTGCGCGCGAGCGGGCACTACGTCGCGGCCGAGGCGCTGCAGCCGGCAGAGACCGCAACGGCGGTGCGGGTTCGCGCCGGCAAGGTGGCGGTCACCGACGGCCCGTTCGCCGAGACCAAGGAGCAGCTCGCGGGCTTCTACCTGATCGAGGCGAGCGACCTCGACGAGGCGCTCCGGGTGGCGGCGGAGATTCCGCCGGCGCGCGCCGGGACGATCGAGGTGCGGCCCGTCCGGCAGCTGTCCGCGCAGCAACCGGGCGCCCCCAGGGCGCCGCGATGAACCGGAGAACGCCATGAGCGCCAACCCCGCACCGGGATTCAAACGACGCCCCGACTACCCGCTCGCCACCCGCTCCGTCCGCGCGCGCGTGCAGGCCAGGTTCGACCGCGCGGTGATCGCCGACACCGCCGACGCGCTCGAGATGAAGGAAGGCGACTACCCGCCAGTGTACTACTTCCCGCGCCGGGACGTGGCGATGGATCGCCTCGTGCGTTCGGCGCACCGGACCCACTGTCCGTTCAAGGGCGACGCGTCGTACTACTCCCTGCGGGACGGGCCGGAGAACGCGGCCTGGTCGTACGAGGCGCCGTACGACGAGATGAGCGCGATCCGCGAGCGCCTCGCCTTCTACTCAAACATAGTGGAAACGACCGTCCTCGCCTGATCGTTTGCCGCATCGCCCAGGAGGAGCTGCCCGCATGGCCTACGTCGATGGATTCGTGGTGCCCGTTCCAAAGCGCAGGCTGGACGCCTACCGGCGCCTCGCGCGCCGCGCCGGGAAGGTCTGGCGCGAGCACGGCGCGCTCGCCTACGTCGAGTGCGTCGCCGACGACGTGAAGCCCGGCAAGCACACCTCGTTCCCCCGGAGCGTGAAGCTCAAGCCGGGCGAGACCGTGGTCTTCGCGTACATCGCCTACAAGTCGCGCGCGCACCGCGACCGCGTGAACGCGAGGGTGATGAAGGATCCGCGTCTCGAGCCGATGATGGAGCCGAAGGCGATGCCGTTCGACGGCAAGCGCATGTTCTGGGGCGGGTTCAAGGTCCTGATCGAGCTGCCGCGGGGCAAGCGATGAAGTACCTCTGCCTGATCTACAACGAGGAGCGGCACCTCGCGGCGATGCCGCCGGCGGCGGTGGAGGCGATCGCCGGCGAGCGCGTCGCCTACGACGCGACGCTCACGCGCGCCGGGCAGTTCGTCGCCTGCGAGCGCCTCCAGCCGACGCGCACCGCGGCGACCGTGCGCTTCCGCGACGGCAAGGCCACGGTCACCGACGGCCCGTTCGCCGAGACCAAGGAGCAGCTCGCCGGCTTCTACCTGATCGAGGCGAAGGACAGGGAGGAAGCGATCCGGATCGCGACCGGGATCCCGCCCGCGCGGCTCGGCTGCGTCGAGGTGCGGCCGGTGTGGGACTACGGGAAACCGGCATGAAATACCTCTGCCTCGCCTACTACGACGCGAAGGCGTTCGAAGCGCTCTCCGCGTCCGAGGTGGAAGCGATCGTGAGCAAGTGCCCGCCTCACGACCAGGCGCTGCGCGCGAGCGGACATCTCGTCGTGCAGGCTTCGCTCGGTGCGCCGCGCGACGCGACCGTCCTGCGGCCGCGCAACGGCCGGCCGGCGGTCACCGACGGGCCCTACGTCGAGACCAAGGAACTGGCCGGGGGATTCTTCATCATCGAGGCGCGCGACCTCAACGAGGCGATCCGGGTGGCGTCGCTGCACCCGGCGGCGCACCTCGGCGAGCGCGTCGGCTGGGGCATCGAAATCCGGCCGATCGAGCGCTTCGAGACCGGGCGGAACGGGTGATGCCCCGGACCAAACGAAATCCCGCGGCACGCGCGACCTCGACGCGCGCGCGCCGGCCGCTGATCCTCGTCGCCACGCGCAAGGGCGCCTGGCTCTACCACGGCGACGCGGCGCGCCGCGTCTGGCGGGTCGACGGCCCGCACTTCCACGGCCACATCATCAGCCACCTCGTGCTCGACCCGCGGGACGGGCGCACGCTGCTCGCGGCGGCGAAGACCGGCCATCTCGGCCCTACCGTCTTCCGCTCCACCGACCTCGGCCGCACGTGGAAGGAGGCTGCGCAGCCCCCCGCTTTCGCGAAAGCGGCGGCCGGGGAGCAGGGGCGCGCGGTCGACCACACGTTCTGGCTCGCGCCGGCGGGCGCCGCCGAGCCGGACGTCTGGTATGCGGGCACCTCGCCGCAGGGACTGTTCCGCTCGGAGGACGGCGGGGTCCACTGGCAGCCGTTCTCCGTCGTCAACGACGACCCGCAGTACCGCAAGTGGATGGGCACGGTGCAGGACGGCACGCCCGACGGGCCGAAGCTGCACTCGATCAGCGTCGACCCGCGCGACCCGAAGCACCTCTACTTCGCGATGTCGGGCGGCGGCGTCCACGAGTCGGTCGACGGCGGGCGCACGTTCGCGCCGCTGGTGGACGGGCTCGACGTGGTCGAGGGCTTCGACCGCAACGAGGTCGCCTTCCACGACCCGCACTGCGTGCGGCTCTGCCCGAGCAACCCGGACCGGCTCTACCAGCAGAACCACTGCGGCATCTACCGGCTCGACCGGCCGTCGCGCGAGTGGGTGCGGATCGGCAAGTCGATGCCGAAGCGAATCGGCGACATCGGCTTCCCGCTGGTGCTGCACCCGCGCGACGACGACACGGTGTGGGTGTTCCCGATGGACGGCTCGACCGTCTGGCCGCGCACCAGCCCGGACGGCATTCCCGCGGCGTACGTGACGCGCAACGGCGGCAAGACCTGGCAGCGCCTCGACGCCGGGCTGCCGAAGCGCCAGGCGTGGTGGACGGTCAAGCGCCAGGCGATGACCGCCGACGCGCGCCACCCGGTGGGGCTCTATTTCGCCACGACCAGCGGCGAGCTGTGGGCGAGCCGCGACGAGGGGCGCAAGTGGACGTGCATCGCCCGGCATCTGCCCGAGATCTACGCGGTCGAGGCCGCGGCGCCGGCTTGAAGGTCCTGATCCCGACCCCGCTGCTCTCGTACACCGCCACGCGCGAGGTGGAGGCGGGCGGGGCGACGCTCGGCGCCGTGCT
>JAGVSZ010000308.1 GCA_019137045.1 Betaproteobacteria bacterium | reverse complement strand
GGCGTCGCGGCGGCGGTCGAGCGGCTCGCGGCCGCCTGGCGCGACGGCGACCTGCTCGCCTCCGAGCGCCGCTGGCGGCGAGACCTCGGCGCGACGCGCGCGGAGCGGCTCGCGTTCGGCGCGCTCGATCTCGCCTGCGCGGAGCTCGCGTGCGCGCACTTCGGCGTTCCGCTCGCGGTGCTGCTCGGGGCGAGTCCCGAGACGCCGGTCGCCGTCGTCCCCGAGGTCCCGCCGAACGCGATCGACGCCGACGCGTTCACCGACGTGCGCGCGCTCGGCCGCGCCTGCCTCGAGCGCGAGGCCGCGGCGCTCGTCTTCAGCCTGCCGCTCGCCGGCGGGCTCGCCGGAGTGCGGCGCATCGCCGCGCTCGCGCGCGCCTGCCACCTCCAGCCCGTGCTGCGGCTCACGACCGGAACGGACGTCGAACGCGCCCAGGCCGCCCAGCTCGCCGGCGCGTTCGGGCTCACGCTCGCCGGCGGCACGCCCGAGCGCGCGCGGCGCGCGCACCGCCCGAGCCGCATCCGCCGCGTCCGCCTGCGCCGGATCCGGCTGCCGCTCGCGCAGGTGTACGCGAGCGCGATGTACATCACCGACCACATGCCGCGCACGCTGGTCGAGGTGGAGACCGACGACGGGCTGGTCGGGCTCGGCGAGACGCACGGCATGGACGACGTGCACCGGCTCGCCGCGCGGCTCGCCCAGCGCTGGATCGGCGCCGACGCGCTCGACCGCCGTGGGCTCGCGCGCGCGTTCGCGCGCATCCCGTACGAGAACCGCAACGGCCGCAACGGCTGGCAGGCGCTCGCCGGCCTCGAGACGGCGTGCGCGGAGGTGGCGGCGAAGCGTTTCGGCGTTCCGCTCGTACGCCTCCTCGGCGCCGCCGAGGACGCGACCTCGGTGCGCGCCGTATGCGTGCTGCCGTCGGCGATCCTGCCCGGCGTCGTCCCGCGCGCCGAGCTCGCGGCGCACCTGGCGGACCTCGGCAACGCGGCGCGCGTAGTCGAGTACGCGGTGGCGGCGCGCGCGCGACACGGCTTCGGCTGCTTCAAGTACAAGAGCGCCGGCGTCGGCGCCGCGTGGGACCTCGCGGTCATGCGCGGCCTGCGCGCGGCGCTCGGGCCGGGCGCCGCGCTGCGGATCGACCCGAACGCCTCCTACGCGACGGCCGAGGCGGTGGACGTGTGCCGCGCGCTCGAGCCGCTCGCGCTCGAGTACTACGAGGACCCGACCGACGGCATCGACGGGCTCGCCCGCGTGCGGCGACAGGTCACCCGGCCGATCGCGAGCAACATGGCGGCGGTCGAGTGGGGCCACCTCGCGCCGGCCGCGCGCCGCGGCGCGCCGGACGTGGTGCTCGCGGACCTCTTCCTGTGGGGCGGCGTCGAGCCCTACCGCGACGTGGCCGCGGCGGCGGACGCGCTCGGGCTCGGCTGCGCGCTCCACAGCTTCTACGAGAGCGGCGTGGCGACCGCGGCCAACGTGCACCTCGCGCTCGGGCTCGGCCTCACCGCGCACGCGAACGACCAGGGCCTCGACGGGCTCGCCGCGGACGTCCTCGTCCCGGGCGCGCTCGAAGTGCGCGACGGGCGCATCGCGCTGCCTGCCGGTCCCGGCCTCGGCGTCGCGCTCGACGAGGCGCGCGTGCGGCCGCTGCTGAGCGACGAAACGATCGTGGAGTGAACGATGGCGACAGTCACCCTGTACGGCGTGGGACCGATGGACGAAGCGACGCAGTCGACCCGCGTGATCCCCGGCTACCCGCAGACCGCGCGGCGCAACCCCGCCGTGCTGCACCGCCGGCCGCTGACGCGCTCGGAGCTGACCGGCCCGCGCGAGCAGGCGGCGAAGCTCGCGCTCCTCGGCGCGGACATCGCCGGCCGCGGCGCCGGCCAGGCGATCGGCCAGCTGATCCACGTGCGCCTGAAGGTGGTGGACGAGGACGGCGCGCCGGTCGGCGGGACCATGGTCGAGATGTGGCAGGCGAACGCGGCCGGCCGCTACATCCATCCGAACGACGACGACCACGCGCCGGTCGACCCGCACTTCTACGGCGCGGCGCGCGTCCTCACCGACGAGTCGGGCGCGGTGGAGATCCGCACGGTGAAGCCGGGCGCCTACCCGGTGCCCGACTCGAACCACTGGTGGCGGCCGCCGCACATCCACTTCTCGGTGTGGGGGAAGGTTTGGCTTTCGCGGCTGGTGACGCAGATGTTCTTCCCCGGCGAGCCGCTGAACGCCCCGGACCGCATCCTCAACGCGGTCCCGGACGGCGCGGCGCGGGAGAGCCTCGTCTGCCGCGCGGCGCCGACGAGCGAGGGGCCGCCCAACGCGCTCGTGTTCGAGCACCGGATCGTCGTGCGCGGGCGCGCGGCGACGCCGGCCGCGTGAGGAGGCGGAGATGGCCAGGCTGACCCCCACCGCCGAGATGACCACCGGGCCGTTCTTCCCGCCGCGCTACGTCGACGACGGCGCGCACGACCTGACGCAGCGAAACGGCCGCGCGGCGCGCGGCGAGCGGATCGCGCTCCACGGACGCGTGGTCGAGGCGGGCGGCGCGCCGATGCACAACCTCGTGCTCGAGCTCTGGCAGGCCGACGCGCAGGGCATCTTCCGCGACGCGCGCGATCCGCGGCACGCCGACGCCGACCCCGGCTTCGCCGGCTGGGGCCGCGCGGCGACCGACGCGGACGGCCGCTACCGGTTCACGACCATCAAGCCGGGCGCCTACGCCATGCCCGACGGACGGATGCGCGCGCCGCACGTGAACGTGATCGTGCTCTTCTCCGGGATCATGCGCCACCTGCAGACGGTGATCTTCTTCGAGGGCGAGGCGGGGAACGAGACCGACCCGGTGCTGACGGCGGTCGAACCCGCCGGCCTGCGGCCGCGCCTCGTCGCGCGGCGCGACGGCGACGGCTACCGGTTCGACATCGCCCTGCGCGGCGACGGCGAGACGCCGTTCTTCCAGGACTGACCGGCGATGCTCGACGTCCCGACCGCAGTCCGGCGCCCCCGCGAGGCGCGGCGCGACGCCGCGCCGACGATCCGGGACCTCGTCTCCTACCGCCTGCACGTCGTCGCCAACCTGCTCTCGCGCGGCGCCGCGATGCGCTACAAGCGCGAGTTCGGCGTGAGCCTGTGGGAGTGGCGCACCGTCGCGCTGCTCGGCGCGCGCTCGCCGCAGTCGCTGAACGACCTCGCGCAGGCGGCCGGGCTCGACAAGAGCCAGATGAGCCGCGTGGTGGCCGGCCTCGTGGCGCGCGGGCTCGTCGCGCGCGGCGCGGACGCGACCGACGGCCGCGGCGTGAGCCTCTCGCTGTCGCGCAGTGGCACGAAGCTCTACGAAGGCCTGATCGGCGCCGCGGCGGAGCGCAACGACGCCTTCCTCGGCTGTCTGAGCGCATCCGAGCGCGAGTGCCTCGCGCGCGCGCTCGGGAAGATCGGCGAGCGGGCGCGCGCCTTCATCCAGCAGGAGAAGGCGCTGGCGCAGGGCAGGAGGCGGCGCTGACCATGGCGTTCGAGACGCGCATCACCGAACTGCTCGGCATCCGCTACCCGATCATCCAGGCGGGGATGAGCTGGGCGTCGTCCAACGCCGAGCTCGCGGCGGCGGTGTCGCAGGCGGGCGGCCTCGGCGTGATCGGCGCCGGGCCGATGTATCCCGACGACCTGCGTGCGGCGATCCGCAAAGTGAAGGCGACCGGCAGGCCGTTCGCGGTGAACGTCCCGCTCTACAACAAGCGCGCGGCGGCCTTCCTCGACCTCGTGCTCGAGGAGCGGGTGCCGATCCTCATCGCCTCGCAGGGCGGCCCGAAGCAGCACCTCGCCCGGTTCAAGGCGGCCGGCGTGAAGTGGCTGCACGTCACCGCGTGCGCCGGCGACGCGGTGATCGTGGTCGGGGTGGAAGCCGGCGGACATCCGGCCCCGGACGAGGTGGGCACGCTCGTCGTCGTGCGCGCGGTGTGCAAGGCGGTGAGCATCCCGGTGATCGCGGGCGGCGGCGTCGCCGACGGCGCGGGCATCGCCGCGCTCTTCTGCCTCGGCGTGGACGGCGTGCAGCTCGGCACGCGCTTCCTCCTCACGCCCGAGTCGAACCTGCACCCGGCCTACAAGGCGGCGGCGCTCGCCGCCGGCATCGCCGGCACGACGCTGGTGGGGCGCGGCAAGCTGCCGATCCGCGTGCTCAAGAACGACTTCACCGGCGAGTACGACGCGGCCGAGCGGCGCGGCGGCTCCGCGGACGAGCTCAAAACGATCTACGACGGGAGCTCGCTCAAGCTCGCCGCGCTCGACGGCGACGTCGCGCGCGGCAAGGTCGAGGTGGGGCAATCGGCCGGGCTGATCGACGAGCTGGTGCCGGCCGGCGAGCTGGTGGCGCGGCTGGTGGCCGAGTTCGACCGCGCGGCGGCGCGCCTCGCGGCGCTGCGGCCGGCCGCGGGGACGACCTGAACCGGGGCGAACGATGGCGAATCTCCTGATCGAGGACCGCGGCGCGGTGCGCACGCTGACCATGAACCGGCCGGAGAAGCGCAACGCGCTCGACAACGCGCTCACCGAGGCGCTGCTCGCGAGCCTGCGCGCGGCGGATGCGGACGAAGCAGTGAACGCGATCGTGCTCACCGGGGCGGGGCCGGCCTTCTGCGCCGGCGCCGACCTGTCCGAATTCAAGGCGCTGACCGGCGACAACCCGGCGCTCGTCGAACGGCGCGCGCAGCTCACCACCAGGCTGCACGAGAGCTTCGCGCGCCTCTCGAAGCCGGTGCTCACCGCGATCAACGGCGCGGCGATGGGCGGCGGGGCGGGGCTCGCGCTCGCGGGCGACCTCGCGCTGATGGCGGAGTCCGCGCAGCTCGGCTACCCGGAGGTGAAGCACGGCATCGTCGCCGCGATCGTCATGCCCAACCTGGTGCGCCAGGTCGACCGCAAGGCGGCGTTCGAGCTCGTCGCGACCGGCCGCGCGATCGGTGCGGCGCGGGCGCTCGCGCTCGGCATGGTGAACCGGGTGGTGCCCGACGGCGAGCTGATGGCGGCGGCGCTCGCGCTCGCCGGCGAGCTCGCCGCGGTCAGCCGCCCGGCGATGGCGACCACCAAGGCGCTCTTCTACCAGGTCACCGAGACCCCGTTCGGCGACGCGCTCGCGCACGCGCGCGAGGCGAACAAGCGCATGCGCGCGTTCCGCAAGTGAGACCGCTCGAGCACCTCACGATCGTCGACCTCTCGCGGGTGCTCGCGTGCCCGTTCGCGTCGATGATCCTCGCCGAGCTCGGCGCGACGGTGATCAAGGTCGAGCAGCCGCGCGCCGGCGACGAGACGCGCACCTTCGAGCCGTTCGTGGAGCGGGGCGGCGCGTCCGAGAGCGCCTACTACTTCGCGGCCAACCGCAGCAAACAGTCGATCACGGTCAACCTGCGCTCCCCCGAAGGCCAGGCCGTGATCCGCGATCTCGCGCGCGGCGCCGACGTCGTGATCGAGAACTTCCCGGTGGGGACGCTCGCGCGCTACGGGCTCGACTACGCGCGCCTGCGGGCGGTCAACGAGAAGCTCGTGTACGTCTCGTGCACCGGCTTCGGGCAGACCGGGCCCTACGCGCAGCGCAAGGGCTACGACACCGTCTTCCAGGCGATGGGCGGGATCATGGGCCTCACCGGGGAGCGCGGCGGCGGGCCGGTGAAGCCGGGCCTCCCGGTCGCGGATCTGACCTCGGGACTCTGGGTCGCAGTCGCGATTCTCGCGGCCCTCGCCGGCCGCGCGCAGACGGGGCAGGGCGCCTACGTGGACTTCTCGATGATCGACGGCCAGGTGGCGCTGCTGACGCTCGCCGCGGCGCGCTGGTTCGCGCTCGGCGAGGTGCCGCCGCGCCTCGGCACCGAGCATCCGGGCCGCGTGCCCTCGGCGAGCTTCGCCTGCGCCGACGGCGGCTGGCTGCACGTCACCGCGAGCGACCAGCACTGGCTCGCGCTCTGCCGCGTGCTGGGGCTCGAGGCGTGGGGAAGCGCCCCGGGCCTCGCGGCGAACTCCGACCGCGTCCGCCGGCGCGAGGAAGTGATGGCGAAGCTCGGCGAGGCGATCGGGAAGCGCAACCGCGACGAGCTCGGCGCCGCGTTCGACGCGGCCGACGTGCCGGCGGGGCCGGTCCGGTCGGTGGACGAGGTGCTCGCCGATCCGCACACGCGCGCGCGCGGCATGGTCGCGAGCTTCGCGCATCCGGCGGTGGGCGAGTTCCCGTGCCTGCCGGTGCCGCTCAAGTTCGACGGCTGGGACGATCCGCGCGTCGGCCGGCCGCCGCTCCTCGGCGAGCACACGGAGAGCATCCTCGCCGGGCGGCTCGGCTACAGCCGCGAACGGATCGCGGCGCTGCGGGAGGCGAAAGCGATATGACCGGGCCGGTGTGCTACGCGGTCGCGGACGGCGTCGCCACGCTCACGCTGAACCGTCCGGAGAGCCGCAACGCGCTGAACACCGCGCTGTGCGAGGCGCTGCTGCGCGCGGCGGCGGGCGCCGCGGCGGACGAAAGCGTTCGCCTCGTCCTCGTCCGCGCGAGCGGCCCGGTGTTCTGCGCCGGCGCCGATCTCAAGGAGCGGCAGGGCATGAACGAGGACCAGGTGCGCGCCCGGCGGCTGAAGGCGTTCGCCGCCTACGACGCGCTCGAGCGCCTGCCGATGCCGGCGATCGCCGTCGTGCACGGCGCGGCGATCGGCTCCGGCTGCGAGATCGCCGCCGCCTGCGACTTCATCGTGGCGACGCCGGAGGCCTCGTTCCGCACGCCCGAGGCGCTGTGGGGCACGGTCGGCGCGACGCAGCGCCTGCCGCGCGTGCTCGGCAAGCGGCTGGCGAAGGACCTCATGTTCACCGGCCGCACGCTCTCTGCCGCGGAGGCGCTCGCCGCCGGGCTGGTGAGCCGCGTCGTCCCGGCGGAGAGTCTGGAGGCGGTCCTCGCGGAGATCGCGCGGACCGTCGCGGCGGCGCCGCCGGCGGCGCTGCGCCTCGCGAAGCGCTGCATCGACCGCGGCGTCGAGCTCGACCCGCGCGGCGCGCTCGCGACCGAGCTCCTCGCGATCGAGGAGAACCTCGCGGCCGCCGACTGGCGCGCCGGGATCGCCGGCTTCGAGGGGAAGCCGTGAGCTGGACGCCACGGACGCTGCGCGAGTTTCTCGCCGCCACCGCGGCGGCGCGCGGCGAGGCGGACGCGCTCGTGACCGAGCGCGCGCGGCTCTCCTGGCGCGCACTCGAGGCCGAGGCGTGGCGCGTCGCGCGCGCGCTGCGCGCGCTCGGGCTCGGGCGCGGCGACCACGTCGGCGTGCTCATGGGCAACGACGAGAAGTGGCTCGCGACCTTCTACGGCGCGGCGCTCGTCGGCGCGGTGACGGTGCCGGTGAACACGCGCTTCAAGGCCGCCGAGCTCGCGTACTGCCTGAAGCAGGCCGACTGCGAGGCGCTCGTCCTCGCCGACCGCTTCCTGAAGATCGACTTCGTCGCGTTCCTGCGCGAGGCCGAGCCGGCGATCGACGCGCAATTGCCGGGAGGCCGGCTGCCGCGCCTGCGCCACGTGGTCGTCGCGGGGGAGGACGTGCCCGCCGCGGCGCTGCGCTGGGATGCGTTCCTCGCGGGCGGCGAGGCGGTGAGCGAGGCCGCGGTGCGCGACGCCGCGGCGGCGGTGCGGCCCGGCGACCTGCTGCTCATCCAGTTCACCTCGGGGACCACCGCCTATCCCAAGGGGGTGATGCTCACGCACGACAACATGCTGCGCAACGCGTGGGCGGCCGGGTCGCGCATCGGCGTCCGGGCGGACGACCGGTACTTCAACTGCCGGCCGTTCTTCCACGTGGCCGGGACGACGCTCTCCGCGCTCGTCGCGCTCGTCTGCGGCGCCACCCTGGTGACGCTGCCGACCTTCGAGGCCGGTGCGGCGCTCGCGCTGATGGGCCGCGAGCGCTGCACGCTCATCTCCGGCAACGACACGCTGTTCCAGCTGCTGATGGGCCATCCCCATTTCGACCGGGCGGCGTTGCGGCTGCGCGGCGGCTGGGCGGCGGCCGGGCCGGAGACGATGCGCAAGATCGTCGAGGTGCTCGGCGCCGGGGCGATCTGCGCCGCGTACGGGCTGTCCGAGGCCTCCCCGAACGTGGTGATGAGCGACCACCGCGACCCGCTCGAGCTGCGCATCGCCGGGCTCGCGCAGCCGCACCCGGGCGTCGAGGTCCGCATCGCCGACCCCGCGACGCACGCGCTGCTGCCGCCCGACGCGCAGGGCGAGATCCAGGTGCGCGGCTGGAGCGTGATGCGCGGCTACTACGGCAACCCGGAGGCGACCGCCGCGGCGTTCACGCCCGACGGGTGGCTGCGCACCGGCGACCTCGGGGCGCTCAGCGCCGATCGCCGGCTGCGGATGACCGGCCGGCTGAAGGACCTGTTCCGCGTCGGCGGCGAGAACGTCGCGCCGGCGGAGGTGGAGGAGGTGCTGCTCGCGCACCCCGCGGTCGCGACCGCGCAGGTGATCGGCGTGCCCGACGCGCGCCTGGGCGAGGTGCCGGCGGCGTACGTGACGCTGCGCGCCGGCGCCGCGGCGACCGAGCGCGAGCTGGCGGAGTACGCGCGGGCGCGGCTCGCCAACTTCCGCGCGCCGCGCTACCTGCGCATCGTCGCCGACTTCGAGGCGATCGGCATGACGGCGAGCGGCAAGGTGCAGAAAGCGCGGCTGCGCGAGCACGCGCTGCGCGAGCTCGGGCTCGACCGGGGCGCGCCGTGACGCGCGCGGTGACCCTGTGCGAGTGCTTCGCCCGCGACGGGCTCCAGCACGAGCCGCGCTTCGTCGCGACCGACACGAAGCGCGCGCTGATCGAGCGCTTCGCTGCGCTCGGGTTCGAGCGCATCGAGGCGACCTCGTACTCGAACCCGAAGGTGGTGCCGCAGTTTGCCGACGCCTCCGACCTGCTGCGGCGGCTGCCGCGGCGGGAGGGCGTGTTCTACAAGGCGACCTGCGCGAACGTGCGCGCGGTCGAGCGCGCGCTGGCCGACCTCGACGCGGGCCACGGCGCCAGCGAGATCAGCCTGCTCGTCTCGGCCACCGAGTCGCACACGCGCACCAACCTGAAGCGCACGCGCGCCGAGCAGTGGGACAACGTCGCCGCGATGGCGGCCGCGGCGCAGGGGCGGTTCCGGATGGTCGGCACGATCTCGGTCGCGTTCGGCTGCCCGTTCGAGGGCGCGGTCGATGCGGCGGTGGTCGTCGCCGACGCCGCGCGCTTTGCCGAACTGGGCGTGAGCCGCGTCGCGCTCGGCGACACCACCGGCATGGCGACGCCGAAATCGGTGCGCGAGATGTTCGCGCGCATCGCGCGCGCGGCGCCGGGCGTGACGCCGATCGCCCATTTCCACGACACGCGCGGCACCGGGCTGGTCAACTACGTCGCCGCGTACGAAGCCGGGGTGCGCCACTTCGACAGCGCGTTCGGCGGCGTCGGCGGCCACCCGGCGCAAGTGAAGTACGGCGAGGGCTACACCGGCAACGTCGCGACCGAGGACCTCGTGAGCCTGTTCGAGTCGCTCGGCATCGGCACCGGGATCGACCTCGACCGGCTGGTCGGGACCGCGCGCTTCTGCGAGGAGGCGCTGGGGCGCGAGCTGCACGGCCGGGTGACGCGCAGCGGCCTGCATCCGGCGCTGGCGCGCGCGGCCTGAGCCGCGCCTAGCGCGCGCGCCCGCCGAGCTGCTCGAGGCGCGCGCGCTCCGACTCGGCGATGCGCTGCGCCGCGGCGAGCACCTCTGCGGCGCGGCCGCACGGCACGAAGCACACCCCGACCTCGTCGGCGAGCACCAGATCGCCGGGCTGCACCTCGATCCCGGCGATCCGCACCGGGACGTTGATCGCGACGGTTTCGATGCGCCACTTGCCGGTGATCGGGCTGACGCTGGAGGACCAGACCGGGTAGCCGATCGAGCGCGAGTGGTCGATGTCGCGCACCGCGCCGTCCACGATCGCGCCCGCCTCGCCGCGGCGCCGGCCGGTCGTGGCCGAGATCGCGCCCATGCTGGAGATGCCCTCCACGCCCTGGATGACGAGGATGTCGCCGGGTTCGGCGAGCGCGTGCGCCTTGCTCTCCCCGAGGCTCGACTTGCCGGTCGCGACGGCCGCGGCGACGCTGCGGTCGAGGCGGCGGTTGAGGACGGTGATCGCCTGGCCGACGATGCGCGCCCGCGGGTCGGTGGGCCGCAGCACCGAACCGGGCACCGCGCCCGCGATGCCGCACTGGTCGAGCGCGTCCGAGGTCATGCCGCTCAGATCATCGAGCGCGCGGAACCCCGCCAGCACGTCCGCGGCGAGGCGGTTCACGCGGCGAACCGTCCTTCCGGCAGCCCGGTGACGCCGGGGCGGGCGGCGAAGACGCTGCCGGCGAGCGGCTGCGCGGCGAGCTGCTCCGGCGTGAGACGCTGGCGCGCCGAGGAGATGAAGAGGGTGTCGAGCGCCGGCCCGCCGAAGCAGCAGCAGGTGGGATTGCTCACCGGCAGCGCGAGCACGCGGTCGCGCCGTCCGGCCGGGGTGTAGCGCACGACGCGCGCGCCGCCGTACTCGGCGTTCCACAGGCAGCCGTCGGCGTCGACGCACGAGCCGTCGGGCCGCCCCGGGTGGCCGGCGGCGTCCACGAACAGCCGCTCGTTCGCGATCGCGCCGGTGTCCATGTCGTAATCGTAAACGAGGATCTGCGCGCGGTAGGTGTCGGCGAAATACATGCGGCGGTTGTCCGGGCTCCACGCGATGCTGTTGGGCACGATGATGCCGCCGCGCAGGCGCGTGCAGCGCAGGTCGGGGTCGAGCCGGTAGAGCGACCCGACCGGCTCGCGGCGCACGTCCGACATGGTGCCGGCGAAGAACCGCCCGCCGCGGTCGCAGCGCCCGTCGTTGAAGCGGTTCTCCGGCAGCGCCGTCTCCGGCGCCGCGATCGGGTCGAGCGCGCCCGTGCGCGGGTCGAGGAAGTGGAGCCCGGAGGCGAGCGCGGCCACCATGCCCTCACCCTGGCGCAGGCAGAAACTGCCGATGACCTCGGGCAGGCGCAGCGCCGTGGTTTCGCCCCGCGCGGGCGAGTGGCGGTAGAGCGCCGGCGCGCGGCTGTCGATCCACCACAGCACCTGCTCGCGCTCGCACCACAGCGTGCACTCGCCGAGCACGTCCTGCGCCGGCACCAGACACTGCCATTCAGTGCGCACCGAGCAGCCTCCGCAGGTCCGCCTCGACGATGAGCCGCGCCGCCTCGGCGGCGAGGCGCCCGAGCGGCCGGCGCCGCGCGAGCGCCAGCACCAGCCGGTTGCGGATCTCGGGCGCGACGAGCGCCGCCATGCCGAGGCGCCCGCGCGCCGCGTGCGGCGCCGCGGCGCTCTCGGGCAGCACGGCGCAGCCG
>JAGVSZ010000351.1 GCA_019137045.1 Betaproteobacteria bacterium | reverse complement strand
GCGCGCACCCTGGTGCAGGACGGCTTCAAGGTGATGGTCTACACGAGCGACGACCCGATCATCGCCAGGGAGCTCGAGGCGATCGGCTGCGTCGCGGTGATGCCGCTCGCCTCCCTCATCGGCTCCGGCATGGGCATCCTGAACCCGTGGAACCTGCAGCTCATCCTGGAGAAGGCAGGCGTGCCGGTGGTCGTCGACGCCGGCGTCGGCACCGCCTCCGACGCCGCGATCGCGATGGAGCTCGGCTGCGACGCGGTGCTGATGAACACCGCGGTCGCGAAGGCGCAGGACCCGGTGTTGATGGCGCAGGCCATGCGCAAGGCGGTCGAAGCGGGACGCGAGGCCTTCCGCGCCGGCCGCATGCCGAAGAAGCTCTACGCCGCGGCGCCGAGCTCGCCCACCACCGGCCTCATCCAGCCGCAGTCCTGAGTCCGCCCCGGCGCCGCCGCGCATGACCGAGGCGGAGCGCCGCTCGATCCGCAGCTACGTCCTGCGCCAGGGGCGCACGACCGCCGCGCAGGCGCGCGCGGTGGCCGAGCTGATGCCGCGCTGGGGCATCGCCTTCTCCCCCGCGCCGCTCGACCTCGAGCGCGCGTTCGGGCGCCACGCACCGAAAATCCTGGAGATCGGGTTCGGCATGGGCGAGACCACGGCGCTGCTCGCCGCGGCGCATCCGGGCACCGACTACCTCGGCGTCGAGGTGCACGGCCCGGGCGTCGGCGCGCTGCTGCGCCGCATCCAGACGCTCGGCCTCAGGAACGTGCGCGTCATCCAGCACGACGCGGTCGAGGTGGTCGAGCGGATGATCGCGCCCGACACGCTCGACGGCGTGCACGTCTTCTTCCCCGACCCGTGGCCCAAGAAGCGCCACCACAAGCGCCGCCTCCTCCAGCCCGAGTTCGTCCGTCTCCTCGCGACGCGCATGAAGCCGGGGGCGACGCTGCACGCGGCGACCGACTGGGAGGACTACGCGGTGCAGATGCTCGAGGTGCTGTCGGCCGAGCCGCTGCTCGAGAACACCGCCAACGGATTCGCGGCGCGACCCGAGTCGCGCCCGCTCACGAAGTTCGAGGCGCGCGGCGCGCGCCTCGGGCACGGCGTGTGGGACCTCGTCTTCCGGCGCCGCTAGCGCGCGCCGGGACGCGCTCAGACGAACTGCACCCCGATCGTCCCGAGCGGGCCGAAGTCCGCGCGCAGCGTGTCGCCCTTGTTCGCCCACACCGGGCGGATGAACGAGCCCGAGAGGGTGAAGTGGCCCGGCTCGAGCGCGGTGCCGAAGCGCCCGACCTTGTTCGCGAGCCAGGCGATGCCGAGCGCGGGATGCCCGAGCACGCCCGCGGCGATCCCGGTCTCCTCGATGTCGCCGTTGCGGTACATGATTCCGCCGACCCAGCGCAGGTCCACGTCGGTCGGCCGCACCGGGCGCCCGCCGATCACGACCGCGGCCGCCGCGCCGTTGTCCGCGACCGTGTCGAAGATCTTGCGCGGGTTCTGCACGCGCGCGTCGATCACCTCGATCGACGGCACCACCCACTCGGTGGCGGCGAGCACGTCGAGCAGGCCGACGCCCGGCCCCTTGAGCCGCTTGCCGAGCACGAACCCGAGCTCGAGCTCCACGCGCGGCACGCAGAAGTCCGCGTGCTTCAGGATCGCGCCGTCGTCGTGGAACATGTCGGCCATCAGAACGCCGTAGTCCGGCTCGTCGATCTGCGAGGACGCCTGCATCGCCTTCGACGTGAGCCCGACCTTGTGCCCGCGCACCTTCGCGCCCGCGGCGACCTTCGCCTCGTTCACCAGGCTCTGGATGGCGTACGCGTCCTCGATCGTGATCTCGGGGTAGGTCTTGGAGAGCTGCACGATCGGCTGCCTGTCGCGCAGCGCCTGCAGCAGGGATTGGGCGGCCTTCTTGCGGTCGGCGTCGCTCAGCATGGTCGGGCTCCTCCTGGGGTCGAGGGGGCGCATGGTGCCTTGCTCCGGCCCTGCGCGCAATGCCCGCGCATGCCGCGGACGCGCGGCCCCGGCCTCAGGCCGGCAGCTGCGGATCGGCGGCGGCCCGATAGTGCCGGTTCGCGTCCGCGTCGCGGCCGATGCGCTCCATGAGCCGCGCGAGCTCGACGTGCGCCGCGCGCGAGGGCTGGGCCGAGAGGCTCGCGTCCAGGTAGCTCTGCGCCTTGCCCCACAGCTCGCGGCCCGCGCACAGCCGCCCGAGCGCGAGCAGGAGCCCCGGGTCGCGCGGGTGGTCCGCGAGCCAGCGCTCGCACAGCTCGATGCGCGCGAGATCGTCGCTGCCGCGGCACTCGCCGTAGAGCGCGGCGAGCTCGCTCGACCACTGCGCCTCCAGCGCGGCGCGGATCACCGGATGGGCGCGCTCGCACGCGCCGAGGTCGATGAACAGTCGCGCCGCCGTCGCCGCGACCCGCGGCCGCGCGCGCTCGGCCGCCGGCAGCGCCGCGAGATACGCGGCGAGCGCCTCCGCGTCGAGCGCCTTGCGGCGCAGGTTCTCGACCGTCGCGGTCGAGCGCAGCTGCGCGGCGAGCTCCGCCGGCACCGCGTCGCGCTTCTCGAGGATGCGCAGGAGCCGCAGCACCTCGTCCCAGTTCTGCAGCCCCTGCTCGGCCCGCAGCAGCAGGCGCAGCGTCGCCGCGTGGCGCGGCCCGGTGGCGTGCAGCTCGTGCAGCAGCGCGCGCGCCTCCTCGAACCGGCGCTCGTCCA
>JAGVSZ010000484.1 GCA_019137045.1 Betaproteobacteria bacterium | reverse complement strand
GCCGCAGGAGGCGGCGCAGCCGGTCGCGGAGGCCGCGGCGAGCGCGCCGGCGCAGGCGGCCGCGCCCGCCGAGCGGCGGCCGGTACCGCTCTGGCTCTGGATCGTCGGGGCGATCGCGGTGCTGTGCGCGGCGGCGATCTACCTCTTGTGGAGCTGGGAGCGGCTGGAAGTGTTCAAGATGCTGCTCGCGTCCTTCTTCCCGCTGGCGCTGCTGATCCTGGCGGTGCTCGGCTCGATCGTGTTCGGCCTGGCGACGCCCACCGAGGCCGCGGCGGTGGGGGCCTTCGGCGGCTTCGTCCTCGCGGGGGCCTACCGGTACATCGCCCACGCGCGCGACATCGGCCGCGTGTCCGCGGTCGGGAAGACGGCCGTGGAACTGGGGTCGATCGTCAAGGACTCGGCGTTCCTCACCGCGAAGACGAGCGCGATGGTCTGCTGGCTCTTCGTCGGCTCGGCGATCTTCTCGGCCGCGTTCGCGCTGCTCGGGGGTCAGGAGATCGTCGAGAAGTGGGTGCTGTCCCTCGGCCTCACCCCGATCCAGTTCATGATCCTCGCGCAGTTCATCATCTTCATCCTCGGCTGGCCGCTCGAGTGGACCGAGATCATCGTCATCTTCATGCCGATCTTCATTCCGCTGCTGCCGAAGTTCGGCATCGATCCCCTGTTCTTCGGCCTGCTGGTGGCGCTCAACCTGCAGACCGCGTTCCTCTCCCCGCCGGTGGCGATGGCGGCCTTCTACCTCAAGGGCGTCGCGCCGGCGCACGTGACGCTCAACCAGATCTTCGCCGGCATGCTGCCCTTCATGGGCATCCAGGTCGTGGCGCTGGCGCTGCTGTACATCTTCCCCGGGATCGGGCTGTGGCTGCCGCAGGTGCTCTATAAGTAGCGTCGTTGCGCGAAAATTGCGCGTACACTGCGCGGTCGCTCCGGCGGTACCGCCCGCCGGGGAAGAGCGGCGCGAGGAGACTCGATGCAGACCGCACTTGCCACCAGGGTATTCCAGCTCGTCCTGATCAAGCCCTCCCACTACGATGACGACGGTTACGTCATCCAGTGGATCCGCTCGTCGATCCCGTCCAATACGCTCGCAGCGCTGAACGGGCTGGCGCTCGACTGCGCGCAGCGGAAGGTGCTGGGCGCCGACGTCGAGATCCGCATCACCGTCCAGGACGAGACCAACACGCGCATCCGGCCGGACGAGATCGTCCGGCTGATCCGCGCATCCGGCGGACGCGGCCTGGTCGGCCTGGTGGGCGTGCAGACCAACCAGTACCCGCGCGCGGTCGACATCGCGCGGCCCCTGCGCGCCGCCGGCATCCCGGTGTGCATCGGCGGGTTCCACGTCAGCGGCTGCATCGCGATGCTGCCGGAGATCGCGCCCGAGCTGCGCGCGGCGATGGACCTGGGCATCTCCCTCTTCGCCGGCGAGGCCGAGGGGCGCTTCGACCAGCTCCTGCGCGACGCCGACCGCGGGACGCTGAAGCCGCTCTACAACTTCATGCAGGACCTGCCGGGGCTCGAGGGCGCGCCGACGCCGTATCTCGACGCCGCGGTGGTGCAGCGCACCGTCGGCACGCGCACGAGCTTCGACGCCGGGCGCGGCTGCCCGTTCCTGTGCAGCTTCTGCACCATCATCAACGTGCAGGGCCGCAAGTCGCGCGCGCGCAGCGCCGACGACGTCGAGCGCCTGGTGCGCGCCAACCTGGCGCAGGGCGTGCGCAACTTCTTCATCACCGACGACAACCTCGCGCGCAACCAGAACTGGGAGGCGATCTTCGACCGCCTGATCCACCTGCGCGAGGTGGAGGGCGAGCGGCTCTGGGTGGTCGCCCAGGTCGACACCATGGTGCACCGCATCCGCGGCTTCATCGAGAAGGCGGCGCGCGCGGGCGTGAACCGCGTGTTCATCGGCCTGGAGAACATCAACCCCGAGTCCCTGAAGGGCGCGCAGAAGGGCCAGAACCGCATCACCGAGTACCGCGCGATGCTGCAGGCCTGGCACCGCGTGGGCACGCTCACCTACGCCGGCTACATCCTCGGGTTCCCCGGCGACACGCCCGAGTCGATCGAGCGCGACATCGGCATCATCCAGCGCGAGCTGCCGATCGACATCCTGGAGTTCTTCATCCTCACCCCGCTGCCGGGCTCGGCCGACCACAAGAAGCTGCACCTCGCCGGCGTGCCGATGGAGCGGGACCTGAACCGCTACGACGTCGTGCACGTCACCACGCGCCACGCGACCATGTCCGACGCGGCCCTGCTCGGGATCTACCGCAAGGCGTGGGACCTCTACTACTCGCCCGAGCACGTGGCGCGCGTGCTGCGCCGGACGAAGCGCTGGGGATACGACCTCGCCAACATGCGCGCCAAGCTGTTCGGTTTCCACGCGCCGGCGCGCGTGGAGCGCGTGCACCCGCTCGAGGGCGGCATCTTCCGGCGCAAGTATCGCCGCGACCGCCGTCCGGGCATGCCGATCGAGAGCCCGGCCGTCTTCTACTGGCGCTACGGCTGGGAGACGGCCGCCAAGGCGGTGCGCTTCGGTGCGATGTGGTGGGAGTACTGGCGCATCTACCGGCGCGTCGTGCGCGGCGGCGCGCAGGCCGAGCCGGACGCCGCGATGCTGCCGGTGGAGACCGGCGAGCTCGACGCGCTGGAGCTGTTCACGCACACGACCGCCGCGCGCACCGTGGCCGGGCACCGCAAGCGCAAGCTCGAGGCGGCCGCCGCCCCGTGAGCGCGCCGTCGCCCGCGCGCCGCCTCGCCGGCTTCGCGCTCGCGCTCGCGGCCTACCTCATCGGGCTCTTCCACCGCGCGGCGCCGGCGGCCCTCGCGGGCGATCTCGCGCAGTCGTTTGCGACCAGCGCCGCCGCGCTCGGCGTCCTCGCCGCGACCTACTACTGGGTCTACACGGCGATGCAGATTCCGTCGGGTGTCCTCGCCGACACGCTCGGGCCGCGCCGGCTCCTGGCGGGCGGCGGGGTGATCGTCGCGGCGGGGGGAGCGCTCTTCGCGCTCGCCCCGAGCTTCGGCGCGGCGGCCGGCGGCCGGGTGCTGGTCGCGCTCGGCAGCTCGGTCGCCTTCGTCGCGTGCCTCAAGCTGATCGCGAGCTGGTACGAGCCGCGGATCTTCGCCACGCTGACCGGCCTCGTGGTGCTGGTCGGCAACCTGTCCTCGGCCGCCGCCGGCGGACCGTTCGCGTGGGTGCTCCAGTCGCTCGGCTGGCGCGAGGTGCTCCTCGCGCTGGCGATCGCCTCGCTCGTCGTGGCGATCGCGAGCTGGGTGCTCGTGGACGAGCTGCCGCGGGCGCCGCATGCGGCGCCGCGCGAGGCGGGCTGGCGCGCCGGGCTCGCCGCGGTACTGGGCAACCGCGCGACCTGGCCGATCTTCCTCGCGAACTTCGGCATGGGCGCGAGCTTCCTCTCCTTCGCGACGCTGTGGGCGGTGCCCTTCCTGATGGACGTCCACGGCCTGACCCGCACCACGGCCGCGCACCACGTGACCGTCGCGCTGGCGGTGTTCGCGGCGAGCGGTCTCGTCGTCGGCGCGGCCTCCGACCGCATCCGGCGCCGCAAGGTGCTCTACGCCGGCGGCGCCGGCGGACTGCTCGCCGCCTGGATGCCGCTCCTCGTGGGGCGAACGCTCGACGCTCCGGCGAGCTACCTCCTGTTCGGCGCAATGGGCGCCGCGGCCGCGGGCATGACGCTGAGCTGGGCCTGCGCGAAGGAGGTCAACGCGCCGCGGTTCGCCGGGATCTCGACCGGGGTGGTGAACATGGCGATCTTTCTCGGCCCGGCGGTCATGCAGCCGGTGGTCGGCTGGGTGCTCGACCTCGGGGCGCAGGCCGCGACGCGGTCCGCGACGCACGCGCCGGAGGACTGGCGGCGCGCGCTGTGGGCACTCGCCGGCGCGGCGCTCGTCGGGTTCGCGAGCGCCATGTTCGTGCGCGAGACGCGTGCGCGCAGCGTCTACGGCCAACCGGCTGCGCGATAATCGCCGCGCGATGAAGGAAGCGATCGTCCTGTTCGCGCACGGCAGCCGCGACCCCGCGTGGGCGGCGCCGCTGCGGACGCTCCAGGCGCTCGTCGCAGCGCGCAGGCCGGGGACGCGCGTCGAGCTGGCGTTCCTCGAGCAGATGCGCCCCACTCTCGACGAGGCGATCGACGCGGCGGCGGCCGCACGGGCGCAACGCGTGCTCGTGGTGCCGCTCTTTCTCGCGCCGGGAGGACACGCCGCGCGCGACCTCCCCGCGCTCATCGCGACGGCGCGCGCGCGCCACCCCGCGCTCGCGATCCGCGCCACGTCCTCGATCGGCGAGGAGGCGGGCGTGCTCGCGGCGCTGGCGGACTGGATCGCGCGCGCGGCGGCGTGAGGCCGCGCCCGATTGAATCCCGGCGGCGGTTTTCGCTACCATTGTGCGCCCCGCAGCCCGGGGGCGCGCGCCATGAAACGCACCACGTTCGCCAGTGCCCAGGACGTCGAGCAGGCCTTCTACGAAGCGCTCGAGCGCGCCGACCTCGACACCATGATGGAAGTCTGGGCGGACGACGAGGAGGTGGTGTGCATCCATCCGAGCGGTCCAAGGCTCGCCGGCTACGAGCGGGTGCGCGAGAACTGGGCGCAGATCTTCGCCTCGCCCCAGCGCCTGCAGGTGCGCACCTCCGACCTGAGCGTCGTGCAGGGGATGATGTTCGCGATCCACAACCTGCTCGAGAACATCACGGTCGTCGGCGAGCCGCGCGCGCGCCCGCCGGTGGCGGTCACGAACGTGTACGTGCGCACGAGCAGCGGCTGGCGCATGCTCGTGCACCACGCGTCGCACGCGCCCGGCGCGCCGCCCGAGCCGGCGGCGGAAGGCCCGAAGATCCTCCATTGAGCGGCGAGCCGTATCGCGCGCCCTGGTGGCTGCCGGGGGGCAACGCGCAGACCGTCTGGGCGGCGCTGGTGGCGCGGCGCAGCCGCGTGCCGCTCGAGCGCCGCCGCTGGGAGACGCCGGACGGCGACGTGGTGCTGGTCGACTTCCTCGGCGGGCCGGCCGCGGCGCCGCTCGTGGTCATGTTCCACGGGCTGGAAGGCGGGGCGGACAGCCACTACGCGGAGGCCACGATGGCCGCGCTCGCCCGGCGCGGCTGGCGCGGCGCGGTGCCGCACTTTCGCGGCTGCGGGGGCGAGATGAACCGGCTCCCGCGCGCCTACCACTCGGGCGACGCCGACGAGATCGACTGGATGATCGGGCGCTTCGCCGCCGCGGCGGAGGGGCGGCCGCTCTACGCCGTGGGGGTCTCGCTCGGCGGCAACGTGCTGCTCAAGTGGCTCGCGCTGCGCGGCGAGTCGGCGCGCGCGCGCGTGCGCGCGGCGGCGGCGGTCTCCGCGCCGCTCGACCTGGCCGCGGGCGCGGACGCGCTCGAGCACGGTTTCGGGCGCGTCTACGCGCGCGTGTTCCTGCGCACCCTCAAGCGCAAGATCGAAGAGAAGGCGCGGCTCCATCCCGGGCGCTTCGACCCGGCGCGCGTGCGCGCGACGCGGACGCTGCGCGAGTTCGACGACATCGTGACCGCGCCGCTGCACGGCTTCCGCGACGCGGCCGACTACTACGCCCGGTCGAGCGCCGGGCCGACCCTCGGGGCGATCCGCGTCCCCACGCTCGTCCTCAACGCGCGCAACGACCCGTTCCTTCCCGGCCGCCACCTGCCGCGCGCGGCGCCGCCGTGCATCACGCTCGAGTATCCGGCGACCGGCGGGCACGTGGGCTTCGTGACCGGGCCGTTTCCCGGGCGCTACGAGTGGCTGCCGCGCCGCATCCTCGCATTCTTCTCGCAAGTGGAGCACTCCGCATGACGCGCATCGCCCCCGAGATCTTCAAGGCCTACGACATCCGCGGCGTGGTCGACCGGACCCTCACCGCGGAGGCGGTCGAGCTGGTCGGGCGCGCGCTCGGCGCGCTCGCGCGCGAGCAGGGTGGCGGCGCGATCGCGGTCGGGCGCGACGGCCGGCTGTCGGGGCCGAAGCTCGCCGCGGCGCTCGCCGCCGGCATCCGCGCGAGCGGGGTGGACGTCGTGGACATCGGCATGGTGACCACGCCGATGGCCTACTTCGCCGCCCACCACCTCGGAACCGGAAGCGCGGTCGCGGTCACCGGCAGCCACAACCCGCCCGACTACAACGGGCTCAAGATGGTGATCGCGGGCACCACCCTGTTCGCGGAGACCATCCAGGGGCTGCGCGAGCGCATCGAGAGCGGGCGATTCCCTGCGGGCGCCGGCGCGCTGCGCACGGCCGACGTGAGCGCCGCCTACCTCGAGCGGGTCGTCGGCGACGTGCAGCTCGCGCGCCCGATGAAGCTCGTCGTCGACTGCGGCAACGGCGTGGCGGGCGTGATCGCGCCCGAGCTCTACCGGCGCCTCGGCTGCACGGTGGACGAGCTCTATTGCGACGTCGACGGCACGTTCCCCAACCACCACCCGGACCCCTCGCAGCCGCGGAACCTGCGCGACGTGATCGCGCGGCTCGCGACGACCGACGCGGAGCTCGGCCTCGCGTTCGACGGCGACGGCGACCGTCTCGGCGTCGTGACCAAGGACGGGCGGATCATCTACGCCGACCGGCAGCTCATGCTGTTCGCGCAGGACGTCCTCGCGCGCGTGCCCGGCGGGGAGGTGATCTACGACGTGAAGTGCACCCGCAACCTCGCGCCCTGGATCCGCGCGCACGGCGGCAAGCCGGTGCTGTGGAAGACCGGCCACTCCCTCATCAAGGCGAAGATGCGCGAGCTCAATGCGCCGCTCGCGGGCGAGATGAGCGGGCACACGTTCTTCGCCGAGCGCTGGTACGGCTTCGACGACGGCGTCTATGCCGGCGCGCGCCTGCTCGAGCTGCTGGCCCGGGAGCGCGACCCGAGCGCGGTGCTGAACGCGCTGCCCGATTCGGTGACGACGCCCGAGCTGAACCTCGCGCTCGCGGAGGGCGAGCCGCACCGCCTGGTGGCGGAGCTGCAGCGCAGCGCGCGGTTTCCCGACGCGCAGGAGGTGATCACGATCGACGGGCTGCGCGTGGAGTACGCGGACGGCTTCGGGCTCGCGCGCGCGTCGAACACGACGCCGGTGATCGTCATGCGCTTCGAGGCCCGGGACGAAGCGGGCCTCGCGCGCATCCAGGAGGACTTCCGGCGGGCGCTGCTCGCCGCCAAGCCCGGCGCGACGCTGCCCTTCTGAGGCGCCCGGCGGCCGCCGCGCCCGGGTCGCCGGCCTACTTGTGCGCGCGCTCGAACCGCCTGAGCAGCTCGTTCCCGCGCCGCACGGCGTCGTCGAGAGCCTGCTTCGGCGGCTTCTGCAGCGACCAGGTCTGCTCGAGCTCCTCGTCCACGACGGCGCGGATCAGGAGCTGGTTGCCGAGCCGGATGCCGCGCGAGTACGCCTTGGGCGGCCCGCTGCCGTTGGTCATCTGCTGGATGCCGACGTCGGCGCCCGGGTGCTTCTGGTAGAAGCCGGACGCCTTCGTCAGCTCGTACGCGGCGCGCGTGATCGGGAGATAGCCGGTCGCCTGGTGCCACGGCGCCTGCACCTCGGGCTGCGAGATGAAGGAGAAGAACTTCGCGACGCCCTTGTAGTCGCCGGCGCTCCTGCCGTTCAGGACCCACAGGCCGGCGCCGCCCATGAGGGTGTTGTAGGGCGCGTTGTTGACGTCGTCGTAGTACGGCAGGGGCAGCACCGCGAAGTGGAACTTCGCGCCCTGCTCGATGTTCGCGTAGGAGGCGGACGAGGCGGTGAGGGCGGCGCATTCGCCGCGCGCGAAGCGGCGCTCGCCCTCCTCCCGGCGGCCGGAGTAGGTGAAGATCTTCGCCTTCGTCCACGCCGTCATCAGCGACAGGTGCCGCATCGCGAGGCGGGTGTTGAAGACGAGCTGCGCGTCGAGGCCGTCGTAGCCGTTGTTGCGGGTCGCGAACTCCTCGTTGTGCCAAGCGAGCGTGTTCTCCAGCATCACCCAGCTCGGCCACGTCGTCGTCAGGCCGCACGCGAGCGGCGTCTTCTCGCGCACCTCCAGCAGCGCCTCCTGCAGCTCGTACCAGGTCTTGACCGGCTTGCGCGCGTCGACGCCCGCGGCCCCGAACGCGTCGCGGTTGACGTAGAGCACCGGCGTCGAGGTGTTGAACGGCAGGGCGAGCAGGTTGCCCTTGCTGTCGGAGTAGAAGCTCGCGACCGCCGGCACGAACGCGCCGGAGTCGAACTTCTCGCCCGCCTCGCGCATCACCTGGTAGACGGGGCGGATCGCGCCCTTGGACGCCGCCATGTTGGCGGTGCCGACGTCGTACACCTGCAGGATGTGCGGGCCCTTCCCCGCCAGGCGCGCGGCGAGGCCGGCCGCGAGCGTCTCGTCGTAGCTGCCCTTGTACACCGCGCTCACGCGGTAGTCCTTCTGCACGTCGTTGAAGCGCTGGACGATGCGGTCGAGCTGCGCGCCGAGCGCGCCGTCCATCGCGTGCCAGAACTGGATCTCGGTGACCGCCCGCGCCGGCGCGCTCGCGCCGAGCGCGAGCGCCGCCGCGGCGAGCGCGGAGAGGAGGAAACGCCTGGTCGTCATCGGGGGGAACCTCGCTGGGCGGTGTTGCAGCGGTCCGCGATCGCGGGCCGTCGGGCGCCGCGATTATAGAGGGCGGGCGCGGGGTTGTCTCGGCTAGAATCGGCCGCGGCTCCCGGGGCCCGTCGCCGCGCGCCCCGCGGCCCCATCGCCGACGAAATCGCCCGCGACATGAACCCGGCAGTGATCCATTCCCGTGGGCGCGCGCGCGCGTCGCGGAGGCCGGGCGCGCAGCGGGGGCCGGCGCGGTAGCCGGGGGCGCGGATGGCAAGGCGCTTCGTCATCGCGCAGATCAAGCACGAGACGAACACCTTCTCGCCCGTCCCGACGCCGTACGAGGCGTTCGGCCACGGCGCGGGCCCGCTCTACGGCGAGCACGCGCAGCGCGCGCTCGCGGGGACGAACACGCCGTTCGCGGCCTTCCTCGACCTGGCCGCCGGCGCGGGCGCCGAGGCGGTCACGCCGATCGCGGCGGAATCCTGGCCGTCCAACCGCGCCTCGCGCGCGACCTTCGAGCGGCTGGTGCAGCCGCTGGAGGAGGCGGTGCGCGCCGGCTGCGACGCGGTGCTGCTCGATCTGCACGGGGCGATGGTCGTCGAGGACGCCGACGACGCCGAGGGCGAGATTCTCGCGCGCGTGCGGCGCATCGCGCCCGCGGTGCCGATCGCGGTCGCGCTCGACTACCACACCAACCTCTCGCCCGCGACCGTCGCCAACGCGACGGTGATCGCCGGCTACAAGACCTACCCGCACGTGGACATGTACGAGACCGGCCGCCGCGCCGGCGAGATCCTCGTGCGCGCGCTGCGCGGAGAGGTCGACCCGGTGACGGCGTGGGGCTGGCTGCCGCTCGTGCCTTCGGTCATGCGCCACGCGCCGGAGGACGGACCCTCGGGCGACATCATCGCGCTGGCGCGCACCGCAGAGCGCGAAGGGCGAGTGCTCGCGGCGACGCTGCTGCCGGCCTTTGCGCACGCGGACACCCCGCACACGGGGTGCTCGGCAGTGGTGGTGGCGGACGCGCGCCGCGGCGGGCGCGCGGCGGCGGAGGAACTCTGCGCGGCGATGCTGAAGATCGCCTGGGACCGCCGCGACGAGTACGTCTACCGCCCGCGCCCGCTCGCCGCGTCGATCGCGCAGGCCGCGCGCATCGGCAACGGCCGGCCCGGCCGCCCGGTGCTGCTGATCGACCACTGCGACAACTGCGGGTCGGGCGGCGCGCAGGACGTGATGGCGGTGGTCGAGGCGATCCTCGAGCAGGGGCTCGAGGACGTCGCGATCGCGCCGATCCGCGACCCCGGGGCGGTGGCGCGCATGGTGGAGGCGGGCGTGGGCGCGAACGTCACCCTCGCGCTGGGCGGCAAGACCGACATGCCCGCGATCGGGCTGCGCGGGCGTCCGCTCACGGTCAGCGGCCGCGTGCGCACGATCACCGACGGCGAGATCGTGTTCGGCGGGCCGATGTACACCGGGGTCAAGTCCCACCTCGGGCGTTCAGCGGTCCTCGCGACGGCGCGCGCGCAGATCGTGGTCACCGAGCGCCACCACGAGCCGTTCGACCCGGTGATCTTCCGGCACTTCGGCATCGAGCCGACCGCCCGGCGCTTCCTGATGCTGAAGTCGCGCATCCACTACCGCGCGGGCTTCGCGCCGCTCGCGGCGGCGGTCGTGGAGTGCCAGGGCGAGGGCGTGACCAACGCCGACCTCTCGGTCTACCGCTACGCGAAGCTGCAGCGCCCGATCCATCCGCTCGACGCGGCGTAGCTCCGCCCGCGCCGGTCGGCGCGGTAAACTCGCCCCCGCCATGCCGCAGTCGCACTACCACCTGCTGATCGACATCGGCAACACTTTCGTGAAGTGGGGGCGCTACCGCGCCGGCGCGCCCGGCGCCGCCGCCGGGAACTGCCTCGACTCGGGCCACCTCCTGCTGGCGGAGATTCCGGAGCTCGCCGCGGGCTGGCGCCGGCTGCGCGCGCCGGCTCGGATCGTGATCTCGAACGTCGCCGGCACGCGCGTGCGCGCGTCGATGCTGCGCTGCCTGGAGGTCTGGCCGGACGCGCCGGCCCCGCAGTGGCTCGTGTCCGCGGCCGAGCAGTGCGGGGTGACGAACGGCTATCGCAACCCGGCGCAGCTCGGCTCCGACCGCTGGGCGGCGATGATCGGCGCGCGCGCGCTCGTGGACGGCCGCCCCGTGCTCGTCGTGGTGTGCGGCACGGCGACCACCATCGACTTCGTGAACGCGGCGGGACTCTTCAGCGGCGGCGTGATCCTGCCCGGCGTGGGGCTGATGATCCGCTCGCTCCACGAGGGCACCGCCGCGCTCCCCGACGCGGACGGGCAGTACGCCGACCACCCGACGCAGACGGTCGACGCGATCGTCAGCGGCTGCCAGCACGCCCAGGCGGGCGCGGTCGAGCGCCTCTTCCAGCTCCATCACCGCAACTACCCCGAGCTCACGTGCCTCCTCTCCGGCGGGGCGGCGAAGGCGCTCGCGCCGCGGCTCGCCATGCCGTTCCAGCTGCACGAGAACCTCGTGCTCGAAGGGTTGCACCGGATCGCGCAGTCGGGCGCCTGAGATGGGTCGGGATCGCCGCGCCGTCCCCGTCCCGGCCTGGAGTCGAGCGCTTGTCCCGCTCCGCCGCCCGTCCTGACGCCGCGCTCGACGCGCTCGCGCTCGACGCGATCCGCGCCGGCCTCGGGCCGGGAGGCGCGGCGCTTCGCGTCGAGCTCGTCGACGCGTGCGATTCGACGAACGCCGTGCTCGCCGCCCGCGCGCGCGCCGGGGCGCCCACCGGCACGGCGCTCGCGTGCGAGCTGCAGCGCGCCGGGCGCGGACGCCAGGGTGCGCGCTGGGTGTCGGGGCGCGGG
>JAGVSZ010000047.1 GCA_019137045.1 Betaproteobacteria bacterium | reverse complement strand
GATGCCCGCGTTCTACAACAAGCCCGCGTCGGTGGACGACATCGTGAACCACGTCGTTGCACGGGTGCTCGACCAGTTCGGCATCGACGCGAGCTTCGCCAAGCGCTGGGACGGGCGCATGACGCGCGCGGCGGCGAGCGCCGGATCCGCACAACCCGAGAGCGAAGGAGACGTGAGATGAAAGTGAACAAGATCGACCACCTGTGCGTCGCGGTCCGCAACCTCGACGAAGCGCGCAAGATCTGGGAGCCGGTGCTCGGCAAGAGCGCGCCCGACGACGCCTACGTCGACGAGCCGGAGAAGATCCGGGTCGCGCGCTACTGGCTGGGCGACGTCGGCTTCGAGCTGATGGAGTCGACCACCCCCGACGGCGAGGTGGCGAAGTTCATCGCCAAGCGCGGCGAGGGCGTGATGCTCATCGGCTTCAACGTGGACAACACCCGCAAGTCGATGGAGGAGCTGAAGGGCAAGGGCTACCCGTTCATCGGCGGCGCGCGGCCGTTCCGCGACTGCGAGTTCGCGTTCATCTCGCCGAAGACGATGAACGGCGTGCTGCTCGAGCTGATCGACTACAAGTGGCACGAGCTGAAGGACCGCAAGCCCTGAGGCCCGCTCCCGCCCGGAGCCGGTAGCAGCCGCGATGGCGTACACCGCGCACGTCGACACCTTCGCCCGCGACCGCCTGCCGCCGGAGGCCGAGCGACCGGAGTTCCTGTTCGAGCTGCCGGACCTGCGCTACCCCGCGCGCCTGAACTGCGCGGGGGCCCTGCTCGACGAGCGCGTCGCGCGCGGGGACGCCGACCGCCCGGCCCTGTACGCCTACGGCGAAGGCCCGACGGTCGTGCGCAGCTACGGCGAGCTGCTGCAGCGGGCGAACCGCATCGCGCACGTGCTCCAGCGCGACCTGGCGCTCGTGCCGGGTGCGCGCGTCCTGCTGCGCGGGCCGAACAACCCGGCGATGGTGGCCTGCTGGTTCGGGGTGCTCAAGGCCGGGTGCATCCCGGTCACGACCATGCCGCTGCTGCGCGCACGGGAACTGCAGGCGATCATCGATGCGGCGGAAGTGTCCACGGCGCTGTGCGACCACCGTCTCGACGAGGAGCTGCGCAGCGCGGCCGCCCAGTGCGCGACGCTCAAGAACATCGTCTGCTTCGAGGACGCGGGGCACGGCGAGCTCGAGCGCCTGATGGCCGCGCATCCGGCGGCGTTCCGGAACGTCGACACCGCCGCGGACGACGTGGCGCTGATCGCCTTCACCTCCGGCACCACCGGGCGCCCGAAGGGGACGATCCACTTCCACCGCGACGTGATCGTGATGGGGGACTGCTTCCCGCACGCGTGCCTGAGGCCCTCGGCCGACGACGTCTGCTGCGGCACGCCGCCGCTCGCGTTCACCTTCGGGCTCGGCACGATGCTCGCCTACCCGATGCGCTTCGGCGCCGCCACCGTCCTGGTCGAGCGGCTCACGCCCGAGGTGCTGCTGGAGACCATCCAGACCTTCCGCGCCACCACCTGCTTCACCGCGCCGACCTACTACCGCCGGATGGCCGGCCTCGCGGGCGGCTTCGACCTCTCGTCGCTGCGCAAGTGCGTGTCCGCGGGCGAGGCGCTGCCGGACGCGACGCGGCAGGCGTTCAAGCAGGCGACCGGAATCGAGTTGATCGACGGGATCGGCTCCACCGAGATGACGCACATGTTCATCTCCCACTCGCAGGAGCGGGCGCGCCGCGGCGCGACCGGCTACGCGCTGCCCGGCTACCGCGCCACCGTCCTCGACGACGCGGGCGCGCCGTGCCCGCCCGGGGTGGTCGGCCGGCTGGCGGTCAAGGGGCCGACCGGCTGCCGCTATCTCGCCGACGCGCGCCAGCGGACCTACGTGCAGAACGGCTGGAACCTCACCGGCGACGCGTTCCGCATGGACGAGGACGGCTACTTCTACTACCAGGCGCGCACCGACGACATGATCGTCTCGGCCGGGTACAACATCGCCGGGCCCGAGGTCGAGGCGGCGCTGCTCGAGCACCCGGCGGTGGCCGAGTGCGGCGTGGTGGGGGTGCCGGACGAGGAGCGCGGCCAGGTGGTGAAGGCGTTCGTGGTGCTCAACCCCGGGCACGAGGCCTGCGACCGCACCGCCCGCGCGCTGCAGGAGCACGTCAAGGCCGCGATCGCGCCGTACAAGTACCCGCGCCGGGTCCAGTTCGTGCGCGAGCTGCCGCGCACCGAGTCGGGCAAGGTGCAGCGCTTCCGGCTGCGGCAGGACGGGTAGGGCGCTCCGACCGGCCTTTGACCTGCATCACGCAGCGCACAAGCCGCGTTGCTTGCCGGGGCAGGGCAGTGTGTTTATCCTCCCCGCAGAATAATTGATCGCGTCATACCAATATCATCAACCCGCGCACGGAGGAGGGCCCATGCCACGCATCACGTCGAGACTCGTTCCCACGCTTGCGGCGATGCTGGCCGCGCTGCCCGCCGCCGCGCAGGACAAGACCTTCGACTTGAAGTTTTCCTCGTGGGTGCCGCCGGCGCACGCGATGCACGTCTCGGTGAAGGAGTGGGGCGACTCGATCGCCAAGGCGACGAACGGCACGGTGAAGGTGACGCTGTATCCGTCCCAGCAGCTCGGCAAGGCGGACGACCATCACAACATGGCGCGCGACGGCATCGCCGACGTCACCTACATCGCGCTCGGCTACCAGGCCGGGCGCCTGCCGATGGGCGAGGCGGGCAACCTCCCGTTCCTGATGACCAACGCCGACGGCGGGTCGCGCGCGTTCGACGAGTGGTATCGCAAGTACAGCGTGAAGGAGCTCGCCGACGTCAAGATGTGCCTCGCCTTCGTGCACGATCCCGGCGCGCTGCACGCGAAGAAGCGCATCGTCCTGCCGGAGGAGTTCAAGGGCATGAAGATCCGCTCGGCGCACGGCACGCTCGCCTCGTACGTCACGAGCCTCGGCGGCACCAACGTGCGCGTGTCGGCGCCCGAGGCGCGCCAGGCGCTCGAGTCCGGCGCGGCGGACGCGATCACGTTCCCGTGGGAGTCGATCCTGCTGTTCGGCATCGACAAGGTGGTGAACTACCACATGGACGTGCCGCTCTATGTCTCCTCCTTCGCGTGGCTGATCAACAAGGACAAGTACAACCAGATGTCGGCCGCGCAGAAGAAGGCGATCGACGCGCACTGCAACAACGAGTGGGCCGGCCGCGTCGGCAAGACCTGGGGCGACTACGAGGCCGGAGGCCGCGCCAAGATCAAGGCCCTGCCGGGCCACACGGTCTACGCGCTCACGCCCGAGCAGACGGCCGCGTGGCGCAAGGCCGCCGATCCGGTCTACAAGCAGTGGGCCGACAACGCGCGCAAGACGGGCTACGACCCAGACAAGGCGCTCGGCGAGCTGCGCGCCGCGCTGAAGAAGTACAACTCGGACTTCAAGTAGCCGCCGCCGCGCGCGGGGGCGGCGCCGGGCGGGCGCGATGGAGCGCGTCGTCCTGTGGGTGGAGCGGATCGCCGGGGCTTCGCTCGCGGCGGTCGCGCTCCTGGTGTTCGCCGCGGTCGTGATGCGCGACCTGCTCGGCACCAACCTGCCCGACAACTTCGACTTCTCCCGCTACCTGCAGGCGATCGCCATCTTCTGGGGGCTCGCGGTCGCGACCTATCGCAACGCGCACATCCTGGTCGACGTCGTCTACGAGATGGCCGGCACCGGGCTGCGCCGGGGGATCGACCTCTTCGCCACCGCGGTGTCGACCCTCTTCATGGGGCTCTTCGCCTACATGCTGGTGGTGCGCTTCCCCTCGGTGGTGCGCGAGCAGCAGGTGACGAGCGACCTCGGCCTCTACGTCTGGCCGTTCTTCGTCGTCGCGGCGCTCGGCATCGTGGCGGCGGCGGTGGTCGCGGTGATCCGGCTCGCGAAGCTCGCGCGCGGCGAAAAGATCGAGTAGGCCGGCGTGGACAAGGACCTCGTCGCCCTCGGCGGCTTCGTGCTGCTGTTCGTCCTGATGGCGCTGCGCGTGCCGGTCGGCATCGCGATGGGCATCGTCGGGATCGGCGGGTTCGCGCTCGTCAACGACGTCACGCCGGCGCTCAGCCTGCTCGCGCGCTCGCCCTTTTCCACCGTCAGCGACTTCAACTTCAGCATCATCCCGATGTTCATCCTGATGGGTACGTTCGCCGCCACCTCGGGCATGAGCGCGGAGCTCTTCCGCGCCTCGCAGGCGTGGCTCGGGCACCTGCGCGGCGGGCTCGCGATCTCGACCATCAGCGCGTGCGCCGGCTTCGCGGCGATCAACGGCTCGTCGGTCGCCACCGCCGCGACCATGACCCAGGTGGCGTTGCCGGAGCTGCGCAAGGCGGGCTACAGCCCCGGGCTCTCCACCGGCGTCATCGCCGCGGGCGGCACGCTCGGCATCATGATTCCGCCGTCGGTGATCTTCGTGCTGTACGGCATCATGACGCAGACCGACATCGGCCAGCTGTTCATCGCCGGCATCGTCCCCGGGCTCCTCGGCGTCGCGATGTACGTCGCCACCGTGCGCATCATCGGCGCGCGCGATCCGAGCCACATGCCGGCCGGACCGCGCCACGGCTGGGCGGAGCGCTTCGCGGCCCTGAAGGACGTCTGGGCGACGCTCCTCCTCTTCCTGTTCGTGATCGGCGGCATGTACGGCGGCCTCTTCACCGTCACGGAGGCGGCCAGCATGGGCGCGGTCGGCGCGCTGCTCATCGGGCTCGTCCGCCGCCGCCTCAACGGGCCGCAGATCATGCGCTGCCTGGTCGACGCGCTGCGCACCACCGCGTCCATCTTCATGGTGGTGATCGGCGCGTTCCTCTTCGGCTACTTCCTCACCATCACGCAGACCACGCAGAAGCTCATCGATCTGCTCGTGCACCTGCCGATCGGCCCCTACGGGGTGCTGGTCGTGATCCTGGGGGTGTACTTCATCCTCGGCGCGATCATGGACGAGCTGGCGATGATCCTCCTCACCGTGCCGATCGTGTTCCCGGTCATGACGACGCTCGGCTTCGACCCGGTCTGGTTCGGCGTGATCATCGTGATGACCGTGACGCTCGGCCTCATCTGCCCGCCGGTCGGCATGAACGTGTTCGTCATCAACTCGATGGCGCGCGACGTGAGCCTGGAGACGATCTACCGCGGCGTCGCGCCGTTCATCGTGAGCGACATCCTGCGCCTCGCGGTGCTGTGCGTCTTCCCGGCGCTCGCGATCTGGCTGCCGAAGACGATGGGGTAGGAATGCTGCATCCGGAGATCGAGTCGCTCGACCGCGAGGCGATGAAGGCCCTTCAGGCGCGCAAGCTCGCCGCGCTCGGCGAACGGCTGGCCGCCTCGCCGGCGTGGCGCGAGCACTTCGCGCAGGCCGGCATGCATCCGCGCGATCTCGCGGCGCCCGACGGCCTCGCGCACGCGCCGACGCTCGAAAAGGCCGACCTCCGCGCGCGATATCCCTTCCCGCTCTTGACGGTGGAGCCGGCGCGGGTGGCGCGCTTCTTCGCCACGTCGGGCACCACCGGGCTGCCGGTGCTCTTCGGGTTCACCGCGGACGACCTGCGCCTCCTCACGCGGCAGGTGGCGCGCCAGGTGTACTGCTGCGGCGTGCGGCCCGGCGACCGCGTGTACCAGGGCTTCGGCTACGGCCTGTGGATGGGCGGCCCCGCGCACGAGCGCGCGATCGAGGCAGTGGGCGCGACCTGCTTCCCGGTCGGGCCGGGCCGGAGCGAGCTCGTGATCGAGTGGCTGCGCGACCTGGCGTGGAACGTGGCCACCGTCTCGCCGCTGTTCCTCGCGCATCTCGTGCGCGCGGCGCGCGAGCGCGGGATCGACCCGAAGAAGGACTGGCGCCTGCGCACCGCGGTGGTGGGCGGCCAGGCCGTCTCGCGCGCGTTTCGCGACCAGCTCGAGGGCGAGTTCCCGGCGGGCTTCACCGTGCGCAACAACTACGGGACGACCGAGTCCGGCGGGCCGAACCTCGGCGCCACCTGCCCCCATTCGCACGAGCGCGACGAGATGCACCTCATCAACGAGGACACGGTGCTCACCGAGGTGCTGGACCCGAAGACGCTGCAGCCGGTCGCCCCCGGCGAGATCGGCGAGATCGTGGTGACGACGCTCGACAAGGAGGCCTCGCCGGTCGTGCGCTGGCGCACGCGCGACCTCACGCGCCTCGGCGAGCGCCCCTACGACTGCGCGTGCGGCCGGCGCGGCATGCCCACCATCGGCCGCATCATCGGGCGCTCCGACGACATGCTCAAGGTGCGCGGGGTGCTCGTCTTCCCCTCGCAGATCGAGGACGTGATCGCCGGCACGCCCGGCACCGTCAAGGACGCCTGGCAGATCTACGTGGACACGGTGGACGGCGCGCCGAACTCGATGACGGTCGCGATCGAGTGCGAGCGGACCCAGGAGGGCGCCCGGCCGGACCTCGCCGCGGCGGTCGCGCGCGGGCTCGCGGGCCGCCTGGGGCTCAAGGTCCCGGTCGAATGCCATCCGCACGGCACGCTGCCGCGCTACGAAGCGAAGGCGCAGCGCGTCCTCCTCAAGGAGAGACGGCCATGAAGTACGCCACCGACTACGGCTACGAGATCAAGCCGGCCTACGGGCCGCGCGACGTCGCGGGGCTCGACTACGAGCGCGACCTCGGCGACCCGGGGCGCTTTCCCTACACGCGCGGTTACCACCCGGAGGGCTACCGCAGCCGCATGTGGACGCGCCGGATGACCGCCGGCCTGGGTTCGTCCCGCGACGCCAACCTGGCGCTGAAGAAGTACCGCGCGATGGGGCAGACCGGCGGCCTGTGCGTGATCCACGACCGGCCCTCGTCCTCGTGCATCGACGCCGACCACCCGATGGCGCGCAAGGAAAACGGCGTGCTCGGCTGGCCGGGCAGCTCGCTCGCCGAGTTCGAGGCGCTGATGGAGGACATCCCGCTCACCGGGCAGTCGATCACGCTGCTCGGCTGCTGCGCCCCCTCGGCGCTGCGCCTCGCCTACGTCGTGGCGCTGGCCGCGAAGCGCGGCGACCCGCTCGCCGAGATCCACGGCAGCGTCACCGAGTCGCCGTTCAGCAACCCGTTCGGCCAGACCGACGTGCAGCCGTTCGACCTCGACATGAAGCTGTTCCTCGACTCCTCCGAGTACATCGTGCGCAACCGCATCCGCATGCGCGCGGGGATCGTGGGACAGCACTTCCAGGAATCCGGGGGCAACGACGCGCAGGCGCTCGCGATCGAGCTCGCCATGCTGAAGGAGGTGTGCGGCCGGCTGGTCGGGGAGCGCGGCCTCGCGTTCGACGACGTGATGCGGCTGCCCTACCAGCTGGTGAGCATCGGGACACGCTTCTTCGAGGAGATCGCCAAGGTGCGGGCGCTGCGCCGCATGTGGGCCAGGATGGCGCGCGCGCACTTCGGGGCGCAGAGCGACAAGGCCTGCCAGCTGCTCATCGCGGTGCACACCTCCGGGCGGACGATGACCTACCAGCAGCCGCTCAACAACGTCGTGCGCTGCGCCATCCAGACGCTCGCCGGCGCGATCGCTGGCTGCACCGCGATCGACAACGCCACCCTGGACAACGCCTACGCCGAGCCCTCGGCCCTCGCGGCCCAGATGTCGCTCAACACGCAGCACATCGTGGCGGTGGAGACGGGCGTCGCCGACGTGGTCGACCCGCTCGCGGGGTCGTACTTCGTCGAGCGGCTCACCAACGAGGTGGAGGCCGCGGCCTACCGCGTGCTGGCGGAGATCGACGCGCGCGGCGGGCTCGTCGCCGCGATCGAGCAGGGGTACGTCCCGGACCTGCTCGAGAGCGAGGCGCGGCGCAAGTTCCGCGCGCTGGACAGCGGCGAGCGGCTGGTCGTCGGCGTCAACCATCTCGCGGTCGCGCCGCACGAGGAGCTGTTCGAGGTGCCCGTCCAGGAAGTCGAGGCGAGCGACGCGGAGGCGATCGGCCGGCGCATGGCCGAATGGAAGCGCGCGCGCGACATGGCGCCGGTGGAGGCGAGCGTGCGCCGGCTGCACGCGGAAGCGGGCCAGGGCGAGCGCCACAACCTGATGCCGGCCATCATCGCGGCGGTCGAGTCCTACGCCACCGCGGGCGAGATCATGGGGGTGATCCGGGTGGCGCGCGGCCTCGAGTACGATCCGCTGGGCATGCTGCAGTGCCCGTTCCGCCTCCACTGATGCGCGCCGAAGCCGCGGAGCGGGGCGCCGCCGCGAGGTCCGATCGCGGCATCCGCGTGATCATCTCCATGATCGGCCTGGACAGCCACACCACGGGCGCCCAGGTGGTGGCCGCGCTCCTGCGCGACGCGGGGTTCGAGGTGATCTACCTCGGCCCCAACCAGTCGCCGGCGATGATCGTGGGGGCGGCGCGCGACGAGGACGCGGACGTGATCGGCATCAGCGCGCACGCGTCGAACTTCGCGCTGATCGAGGAGCTGCTGGCGCTCGTCGAGCGGGACGGGCTGAAGGACGTTCCGGTGGTGTGCGGCGGCCACATCCCGCCGCGGCAGGTCCGCCGGCTGCTGGAGCGGGGCGTCGCGCGCGTCTTCCCGCCGGGGAGCCCCGGGGACGCGATCGTCGAGTACTTCGCCGGGCTGGGGCGCCGCGGGTAGCGGCGGCGTCCTAGCGCCCCTTCCAGACCGGCCGGCGCTTCTCCACGAACGCCGCGACCCCTTCGCGCGCGTCCTCGCTCAGGTTGTTGCGCACCGCCACCTCCGCGGCGTATTCGTAGGCGGCGGCAGTGTCGAGGCCGAGCTGATGGTAGAAGGCGCGCTTGCCGAGCGCGAGCACGTGGGGCGACTTGGAGGCGATCTCCTCGGCCAGCTCGCGCACCGCGGCGTCCAGCCGCTCGGGCTCGACCACCTCGTTGACCAGCCCGATCCGGAACGCCGTCTGCGCGTCGTGCAGGCGGCCGGTGATCAGGAACTGCAGCGCGTGCTTGGGCGCGACGCGCCGGCTCAGCGGCACCATGGGGCCGGAGCACCACACGCCGATGTTGACCCCGGGCGTGGCGAACTTCGCCGTCGAGGCGGCGATCGCGAGGTCGCAGGTCGCGACCAGCTGGCAGCCGGCGGCCGTGGCCGTGCCCTGCACCTTGGCGATCACCGGCTGCGGCAGCGCCGTGATCGCCTGCATCATGCGTGCGCCGTGGGTCGAGAGGTCGTAGTGGGACCGCGCATCGGTTCCGGCGCGGATCTCCTTCAGGTCGTGGCCCGCGCAGAAGACCTTCCCGGCCGCCTCGATCACCACCACCGCGACGCTGCGGTCGCCGGCGACGTCGCGCCACAGCGCCTCCAGCGCCGAGATCATCCCGGTCGAGAGCGCGTTGCCCGCCGTCGGCCGGTTCAGCGTGGCGTACAGCACCGCGCCCTCGCGGCGCGACAGGACTACGGACGCTTCGTTCGTCTGGCTCATGGCGGGCCGCGCAATCTTACACCGGGGTAGCGCGCAAACCGGCATGGGGATAGCTCGGGAACGCGCGGAGTGACCTGGATCACGCGACGCGCGACGCGCGCGGCGCGTCCGCATCGGGCGCGCGGCGCCCTGCGATAATCCGCCGGGATCCGAGAAGCGGCTTCCGCCGCCAGGGCCGCTCGCTGCGCGCCGAACCGAAGCTGAAAGAGTGACCGTGGACGGCCAGAACGCCTACGACTGGGTGCACTTCATCCTGCGCTGGTTCCACGTGACGGGCGCGATCACGTGGGTGGGGAGCATGCTCTACTTCCAGTGGGTGGGGCGCACCACCGGGGGCTCGGAGCCCGATGCGGTGCGCGCCACCGGCGCCGGGCCGAAGATCGCGCACTGGTTCCGGCGCGAGACGGCGCTCACCTGGGTGAGCGGCGTGCTGCTGCTGTTCCTCGTCTACTTTTCGGCGCGCATCGCGGAACTCGGCCACGGGCTCGCCAACCTGGCGCTGCTCGCCGTCGGCTGGCTGGTGTACGACCGGCTGTGGCGCGGGCGTACCGCGCTCGCGCTCGCGCTCGCGCTGTCGGTCGTCCTCCTCGCCGGTGTCGCGGCGGGGCTCGGCCACTTCTACGGCGGGCGCCTCGTGTACCTGATGCTCGGCGCGCTGCTCGGCACGCTCATGGCGGGAAACGTCTGGCTGCGCGTCGTCCCGGCGCTCGCGGATCCGGCGGACGAGGCGCGCCTCGCGCTCGCCCGGCAGCGCTCGACGCACAACAGCTATCTCACCTTCCCGGTGGTGGCGCTGATGCTGAGCTCGCACGTTCCCGCCATCCAGGAGAGCCGGCCCGGCCCCCTGGTCGTCGTCCTGCTGGTGGCGGCGTTCGTCGCGGCGCGCCACGTGGTGGTGAACGGCCGCTCGGGGCGGTGGGCGCTCTGGGTGGTCCTCGGGCTGCTCGCGGCGATGGTCTTTCTGACGGGGCGCTGAATGGGCACGAAAACGATGCGCGTGGAAACCGTCGCGCAGGCCTACCTGGAGCTGCTGCGCGAGCGCGGGATCGAGTGCGTGTTCGGCAACGTGAACACCTCGCTCGTCGACGCGTTCGCGCGCCTCGCGGCGCAGCGCCGGCACTCGCCGCGGCCGGTGATGGTCGCGCACGAGTACCCGGCGGTCGCCATGGCGCACGGCCACGCGATGGTCAGCGGGCGCCCGCAGGTCGTCATGGTGCACTCGACCGTCGGGATGGCGAACGGGGTCGGCGCGATCATCAACGCCGCCCGCAGCCAGACGCCGATCCTGTACACGGCGGCGCGCTCGCCGATCGCCGAGGCGCCCGGCACGCCGGGCGCGCGCGACATCCACGTGCACTGGGCGCAGGAGTCCTTCGACCAGGGCGGGATGCTGCGCGAGTACGTGAAGTGGGACTACGAGCTGCGCAGCGCCGCGCAGCTCGAGGCGGTGCTCGACCGCGCGCTCGAGCTCGCGCTCGACGCGCCGCGCGGGCCGGTGTACCTGACGCTCCCGCGCGACCTGATGGCCGAGCCGCTCGCGCGCATCACGATCGACGCGCCGAGCCGGCGCAGGGCGGTGAGCCGGCGCTACCCGGACCCGGCGCGGATCGAGGAGGCGGCCGAGATTCTCGCCGGCGCGCGCGCGCCGCTCGTCGTCACGAGCGAGGTCGGCCGCGACGCCGCCGCGGCCGCGGCCCTCGTCGAGCTCGCCGACGTCGGCGCGCTCGAGGTGCTCGAGGCGAGCCCGGTCTTCGCCAATTTCCCGGCCGACCACCCGGGCCACGTCGGGTACGTGTTCGGATCCCAGGTGTACGCGGGCATCGAGCGCGCCGACGCGATCCTCGTCGTCGACTGCGATGCGCCGTGGTTCGCGTCCCGCGTGCGGCCCAGGGCCGGCGCAAAGGTGATCCAGCTCGCGGTCGACCCGTACTTCAGCCGCTACCCGATGCGGAACTACCCGTGCGACGTGCCGATCGCGGCCGAGCCCGCCGTCGCCCTGCCGCTCCTCGCCGCGGCGCTGCGCCGCCGGATCCGCAGGAAGGGCGCAGCC
>JAGVSZ010000366.1 GCA_019137045.1 Betaproteobacteria bacterium | reverse complement strand
GTCGAGACCGGCGATCTCGTCGGGCGCGATCGCGGGTCGGTAGTCCGCCCCGCCCGGCGCGCTCGTCTTCACGCCCGCGTCGAGAAGCAGGCGGAAGTCGCCCGACTGCACGCCGAGGCTCGTCCGCCCCTTCTCCCCGAAGCCGCCGTACAGCGCGAGGCGCACGGCCCTACCCCGCCGCCGGCGGGATCACCCAGCCGTCGGCGACGTCGAGCCGCAGCGCCGCGCCTTCGACGAGCGGGCACGGTTCCGGCGCGTGGAAGTGCAGCAGCGCGTCGCCGCCGTCGACGCGTGCTTCCACCCGGAAGCTCCCGCCCTCGTAGGTCATCGCGACGACGCGGGCCGCGAATCCGGCCCCCGCGCCTCCGGTTACCCGCAGGTGTTCCGCGCGCAGGCATGCGCTCGCCGCACCGCGCCGCTGCGACGCGTCGCAGCGCATGCGAACCACCGCGCCGAAGAGTCCGGCGGTGCACGACGAACCCTCGACGTCGCGCACGTCCACCGGCACGACCATGCCCTCGCCGATGAACGCGGCGACCGTCTCGTCGGCCGGCTCGCGGTAGAGCTGCGACGGCGTGGCGAACTGCAGTACGCGCCCCTGGCTCATCACCGCGATCCGGTCCGCGAGCGCCATCGCCTCGGCCTGGTCGTGCGTGATGTAGAGCATCGTCGTGCCGGTGCGCTCGTGGAAGCGCGCGAACTCGCGCTCCATCGCGGCGCGCAGGTGGACGTCGAGGTTGGCGAGCGGCTCGTCGAGCAGCACGAGCGAGGGTTCGGTGACGAGGCAGCGCGCGAGCGCGACGCGCTGCCGTTGCCCGCCCGAGAGCATCGCCGGCGCACGCTCGCCGTAGCCGTCGAGCCCGACGAGGTGGAGCGCGGCATCGACGCGGCGCGCGCGCTCCGCCGCGCCCACGCCCGCCACCTCGAGGCCGTAGGCCACGTTCCCGGCGACGCTCATGTGCGGCCACAGCGCGTAGGACTGGAACACGATGCCGACGCGCCGCCGCTCCGGCGGGACATGGCCGGTTGGTCCGGACACCTCGTCGTCGCCGATCAGGATGCGACCGCGGTCCGGGCGGTCGAAACCCGCGACCTGGCGCAGGAGCGTGGTCTTGCCGCATCCGGAGGGCCCGAGGATCGCGACGAACTCGCCGTCGCGAACGGCGAGCGACACGTCGTCGAGCACCGGCGCGGCGCCGAACGTCTTGGTGAGCCGCTCGACCGTCAGTCGCGCCACGGCAGGACTCCCCTGGGCAGGCGGCGCGCGAAGAGCAGCGTCGACAGCATGAGACCGAAGCTCACGAACACGGTGAGCGTGCCGAGCGCCGACGCGTAGGTCAGGTCGCCGCCCTGCTGGAACGAGAAGAACACGACGCCGAGCGTCTCCGCGCCGGTCGACCACAGCAGGGCCGACACCGTGAGTTCGTTGAACGCGGTGAGGAAGATGAGCAGCGCGCCCGCGGCCGCGGCCGGCGCGACCAGCGGAGCGATCACGGTGCGCATCCGGCGCAGGAGCCGCGCGCCGGTCACCTGGGCGGCCTCCTCCAGCGTCCGGTCGAGCTGGTGGTAGCCGCTCACCACCGGGCGAAGGCCCAGCACGAGGAAGCGTCCGAGGTAGCAGAAGAGGATGATCCAGATCGTGTTGTAGAGCGAGACGCCGAGGAGCGGCAACGGCTTCAGGAACACGAGGATCGCGGCGATGGCGAGCACCACCCCGGGCAGCGCATAGGGAATCTCGGTGACGAAGCCCAGGGCGCGCAGCGCGCGCCCGCGCTTCCACACGAGGAAATACGCGAGCGGAATCGCGACCAGCACGATCAGCACCGCGGCGCCCGCCGACATCCCGAAGCTGTTGCGGAAGGCACGGCGCGCGGCGGCGTGCTCGAAGAGCACGAAGCGGAAGTTCTCCAGCGTCGCCGACGAGGCGGAGAGCGGCACGCCGAGCGCCGGCACGAGCGAAGTCAGCACGAGCGCGGCGAGCGGGACGACCAGCACGAAGATCGCGAGCGTCCACAGCGCCGCCTCCACCGGCAGCCTGAAGGCGCCGAGTTCGAACGCGCGCGCGGTCGCGGTCTGCGACGTGGTGCGGAAGTCGCGCCGGCGCAGCAGGCGGTCCTGCAGGACGATGCCGGCCAGCGCGATGACCCCGATCAGGACCGACAGCACCGCCACTTCGGCGAGCGCGCCGGGCCCGAGGCCGGCGAGGCGCTGGTAGATGAGCGTGGGCAGCACGAGGAAGTTGCCCGGGATCCCCAGCAGCGCGGGGATCCCGAAGTTCCCGAGGCAGGACACGAAGCACAGCGCCACCCCGGCGAGCAGCGGCGGCGTCATCAGCGGCAGGATCACGGTGCGCAGCACGGTGAGCGGCGATGCGCCCCCGGCGCGCGCGGCCTCGATCAGTTCCTGCGGCAGGCTGCGCAGTCCGGCGCGCAGCGTGAGGAACACGAGCGGCGCGTAGTGCACGCCCAGCAGCAGGACGATGCCCCCGGCCGAGTACAGCGGATTGCGCGAGCCGATCGGCGGCGCGATGCCGGCGAGCTTGAGGAGCGTGCTCGACGGGCCGAACATCGTGAGCCACGCGAGCGCCACCACCTGCGGCGCGAGCAGGAGCGGCGCCACGAAGCAGAACACGAACACGTTGCGCGCGCGGATGTCGGTGAGCGACACCGCGAGCGCGACGAGGGTGCCGATGAGGACGGCGAGCGCGGTGCCGCCGAAGGCCGTGACGAGGCTGT
>JAGVSZ010000278.1 GCA_019137045.1 Betaproteobacteria bacterium | reverse complement strand
GGCCCCTGCCCCGCGCGCCGGGCCGCAGGCCGCCAGCCCGACGCCGCGCGCCGCGAGCGCCTGCAGGAACGCGCGCTGCTGCGGCGTGACGACGTCGAAACCGTAGACCACGAGAAGCTGCGGCCGCCTCACCAGCGCAGCGACGAGCGCGTCCGCCACCACCTCCGGCAGGCGCGCGGCGTCCGTCGCGCCCGCGCTGCGCACGCCGTAGGCGCGCGCCCAGCCTGCAAAGGCGGCGCTGTCGTCGTCGAGCGGAACGCGGTCGAGCCGGTCGAGGAGCCGCCACGCGTGCGCCAGCGTCCAGGCCTCGGCTGCGCGCGCCGCGGTCTCCGGCACCGCGAGCAGGTCCCGGCCGGACCGGGACGCGCGGATCACCTCCTCCCAGAGCGCCTGCGACTGGTCGGGCGTGAGCAGGAGCGGCAGCGCCGCGCCCGCGTCGGAGTGCAGCGCGTCGTCGTAGAGTCGCTCGACGAACGCCGCGTACGGCAGGACGTCGGCGGTCTCCCACGCGGTGCGGCCGGCGGCGAGCTGCCGCCGGTCGAACTCCCCCGCGAGCGCCAGGGCAAGCCGGCGGTTGGGCGTGACGACCGTGACGCCGGCCGCGTGGCCGGCGGCGAGCTGCGCGAACAGCTCCTCTCGTTCGAGCGCGGGCAGCGCGTCCGGCATCGCGCCGGATGATAGGTCAGGCGCCGCGCGCGCGTTCAGCGTTGCGCGGTCCGTACCGTCGGCGCCGTCTGCGGGCCGGATTCGGGCTCGGCGCCGAAGAACCCGGTGAGCAGGAGCGCGAGGAAGAGCGCGATCGCGACCGCGCGATCGCCCGCAGTCGCGTTCCGGGTCGCGTCGACTGCGCTCATCGCGCGCTCCGCACGCGGTCGCGCGACCGGCGGAACGCGGCACGAGTCAGCCGGCGGTGCGCCGCGCGCGTGCCGCTGGGATGGACGAGCACGCGTCGCGGCGGGCGCGCGGGCCAGAGCTCCTGAACGGTGATGCCGTGCATGCTGCCTCCGGGTGGCTGAAGATCGACGCCACCCGAGTATGCGCACGGCAGTGGCTCACGGCGTGAGCCTCCACTGGTGAGACGATGGCCGCACCATGCGAGTGGTAGACTTTTCCCGCGACGGAGTCTCCGAGCCATGTCCGCTGTGCACGAAGCCCTCGAAGCGCCGCTCGACCGCGAGCAGCTCGCCCGCCGCTGGCAGGCGATGTGCGCGGACCCGAGCTTCGCGGACGTCCCCGGGAAGATCGAGCTGACCGAGTGGGGCGAGATCCTCGTCATGAGCCCGGTCGGCAAGACGCACGCACTGCTGGCGACGCACCTCTCCAGGCTGCTCGTCGATGTTCTCGGAGGACGGACGATGGTCGAGGTCGGCGTCGCGACCGATATCGGCGTGCGCGCCCCGGACGTCGCGTGGTGCTCGGACGCGTTCCTCGCCGCACACCCCGAGGAGGCGCCGCTCAGCGGCGCGCCGGAGCTGTGCATCGAGATCGCCTCGCCGAGCGACGCTTTGCCCAAGCTCCGGGAGAAGGCCGCGGCGTACGTGAACGCCGGGGCGACCGAGGCCTGGCTCGTGCTCCCACAGTCGAAGCAGGTGGAGATCTACGGGCGCGACGGGCGGCGCGCGGCGACGTCGTTCGCGGTCGACCCCGCGGACCTCTTCAAGTAGCCGCGAGAATTACTCGATCCGGATCCCCGCCGTCCGCACGACCTGCGCCCAGCGCGCGGTGTCGGCCCGGATCGTTTCGGCGAACTGCTCGGGCGTCCCGCCGGTCGGCTCGGCGCCGAGCGCGGCCATCCGGTCGCGCACCGCAGGCGACCGGAGGATGCGGTTGATCTCCGCGTTCAGCTTGCGCACGATCTCCTGCGGGGTGCCGGCGGGCGCCAGGATGCCGTACCACGACATCACCTCGAATCCCGGGAACCCCGACTCCACGAGCGTGGGCACTTCCGGCGCGCCCGGGACGCGCCGCGCGGAGGTGAAGGCGAGCGCGCGCAGCTTGCCGCCCTTCAGGTGGCCCTCGACGGTCGGCAGCGCGGTGACCAGCATCTGGATCTGCCCGCCGAGCAGGTCCTGCACCGCCTGCCCGCCGCCCTTGTAATTCACGTGCGCCATGTCGATCCCGGCGCGCGCCTTGAAGAGTTCCCCGGTCAGATGTCCGGTGCTGCCGTTGCCCGCCGACGAGTAGTTGATGCGGCCGGGGCTCGCCTTCGCGAGCGCGACGAACTCGCCGATGGTGCGCGCGGCGACGCCCGGGTGAACGACGAAGAGCAGCGGCACCTGCGCGACGTTCGCCACCGGGGCGAGATCGCGCTGCGGATCGAACGCGAGCTTTGCGTAGGTGCTCGGGTTGATCGCCATCGTCCCGTCGAAGCTCATCACCAGCGTGTGGCCGTCCGGCGCCGACCGGACCGCGGCCTCGGTGCCGATGTTGCCGCCGGCGCCGGGGCGGTTCTCCACCACGAACTGCTGGCCGAGCGCATCGCCGAGCTCCTGCGCCACCAGCCGGGCGAGCACGTCGGTGGTCCCGCCCGGCGCGAACGGCACGATCAGGCGCACCGGCTTCGCCGGGTAGCCCTGCGCGGGCGCGACGGCCGGCAGCAATGCCGCGACAGCGGCGCAGAGGACGAGGCAGCGGCGGATCACACGAAGCATTTCCATCTCCCTGGTTGACGACCGGTTCAGTATCTTGCGAGCGCCGCGGCGAGCTGCGCTTTCACCGCGTCCCGCAGGCTCGCCGGC
>JAGVSZ010000333.1 GCA_019137045.1 Betaproteobacteria bacterium | reverse complement strand
GCGAGCCGCCCGTCCGCGATCGCCGCGAGCGGCGGGCGGACCGCGTCGTAGGCCGCGCGCGCGTCCGCGTGCAGGGCGGCGAGCGCGGCGGCCAGGGCCTCGACCCGCGCCTGCTCCGGCGGCGGCACGGCCGCGCGCAGCAGCGGGAGAAGATCGGTCTCCAGGTCCGCGTCGTGCAGCGGGCAGTCCTCGTCGAAGCAGCGCATCACGTGGCCGGCGGTCGCGCGCGCGTCGGCGTCGCTGCCGTGCCGGCCCACGTGCTCGGCGAGCCGCTCGAGCAGGCCGCACCGGCTCTCGAGCCGCCGGTGGAGCGCCTGCAGCGCGCCGAGCGGATCGTCGAACGCGGCGGCCGGGGGCGCGGCGCGGAGCGTCATGCGGCGAACGGCAGCGGGTTCTTGGTGACCGCGACCGCGACGATGTAGAGGAAGACGAGCTGCGCCGTCACCCACGCGCCGACGCGCGCGGCCTTCGTCGGCCCGCGCCGCAGCGCCACCATGCCGATCAGGATGTACGCGACCAGCGCGACGACCTTGGCGACGATCCAGGCCTGAGCGCCGTAGAAGCTCGCGAGGTAGAGCGCGGCGAGCAGGAGGACGGTGTCGTTCACGTGCGGGGCGACGCGCACCCAGCGCGCGCCGAGCCGCGGCGAGTCCCCGATCATCCACAGGCCGCGCACGAAGAAGAGCGCCCAGCTCAGGAAGACGGCGACGAGGTGAAGCTGCTTGACGAGCGCGTAGGCCATGTCGTGCGCGCGCTCAGCGCGCGCGCGGCGCCCGATCCCGGGGGCGGTCGGGGTGCGCGCGGATCCCGTCGCCGGGCCGCAGGGGATGCTGGGGCATCTCGGGTCTCCTGCCGGGCACGCGCCCGGCCACGGTGGAAACTAGCCGCCGACACGCGCGCGGTCTTGATCCAGCGCAAACCGCCGCGCGGTCGGGCGTCAATCCGGGCGCAGCACGGCCGCGCCGGTGATCCGCCCGGCGCGCAGGCGCTCGAGCGCCTCGTTTGCTCGTGCCAGCGGGAAGGTCTCGACCGCGGTGCGCACCGGCACCTCCGGCGCGAGGGCGAGGAACGCCTCGCCGTCGCGGCGCGTCAGGTTCGCGACCGAGACGACGCGGCGCTCGCCCCAGAGGAGGTGATACGGAAACGCGGGGATGTCGCTCATGTGGATCCCGGCGCAGACGACGGTGCCGCCTTTCGCCGTGGCGCGCAGCGCGGCGGGCACCAGGGCGCCGACCGGCGCGAAGACGATCGCGGCATCGAGCGGCGCGGGCGGGAGCGCCCCGGACTCGCCCGCCCACGCCGCGCCCAGCGCGCGCGCGAACGCCTGCGCGGCCGCGTCCCCCGGGCGCGTGAAGGCGCACACTTCCCGGCCCTGCCGGACGGCGACCTGGCACACGATGTGCGCGGCGGCGCCGAAGCCGTAGATCCCCAGACGGCGGCCCTCGCCCGCGGCCACCAGCGAGCGATAGCCGATCAACCCTGCGCAGAGGAGGGGCGCGGCCTCCGCGTCGTCGTAGGCCGCCGGCAGCGCGAAGCAGTAGCGCGCGTCCGCGACCGCGTACTCCGCGTACCCGCCGTCGATCTGGTACCCGGTGAAGCGCGCCTCGTCGCAGAGGTTCTCGCGCCCGCTCGCGCAGTAGTTGCAGCGCCCGCAGGTCCAGCCGAGCCAGGGCACGCCGATGCGGGTCCCCGCGGCGAAGCCCTCGACGCCCGGCCCGGTGGCCTCGACCCGGCCGACGATCTCGTGGCCGGGCACCAGCGGAACCCGCGCCAGCGGCAGGTCGCCGTCGCAGAGGTGCAGGTCGGTCCGGCACACGCCGCACGCGGCCACCCGCACCAGCACCTGGCCGGGTCCGGGGTCGCCGCGCGGCAGGTCGGCGAGCCGGAGGGGGACCCCGGGGCGATCGAGCACCATCGCGCGCATGCCGTCAGTTTCCTCCTCGGGGCGGACGGCGGGTTGACCACCGTCAACGGCCTCCGCGCGGTGCGGGCGCAGAATGAATGGGCGCGCCGCCGCGTCCTGGCGCGGTGCGCGCGCAGATCTCGCAGCAGTCGGAAAGGAGGCAGTCCATGAGCACCCCTCCGGAAACCACGGTCAAGGCGCCGGGATTCGACTGGGCGGACGCCGCCCAGCACTGGTTCCAGGCCTGTCGCGGCGGCTTCGACGCCTGGCTCGCGCTGTGCAACGCGGCGCTCGCCGGCGCCGAGCGCGTGCGCATGGCGCAGCTCGAGGCGGACGTCGAGACGCAGGCGCGCAACCGCAGCGCGGCGCTCGCCGCGGGCGAGTGCCGGGACTTCAACGGGCTGCTGGCGCTGCAGGCCAACCTCGCGACCGCCTACGCCGAGAGCGCCATGCGCTACGCGCGCACCTGCGCCGAGCTCGGTCAGCAGACCAACGCCGAGATGGCGCGCATCTTGGGCGGCCGGCTCGAGGAGTGGAATCGCCTGATGCGTGCGGCGTTCCCGGCGGCCGCCGCGCCGGGCGCGCTGCAGCCGCCGTTCGTCGTCGCGCTCGAGGCCGCACGCGCCTCGCAGGAGGCGATGATGAGCTCGATCGCCGCGCTCGGCGTGCCGTCCGGCGCAGCGCAGAAGCGCGCGGCCTGAGCCGACGCAGCGCCGCGCGCGCGAGCGGCCGGCGGGCGCCGCACCGGCGCGGTTATAATCGCGCGCGTCGAGCATTCGCCGCGCTCCGGACGCGATCGCGCGCGGCGGCCGAGCGCCCGCCTTGCCCACTCCCGACCTGTCGC
>JAGVSZ010000265.1 GCA_019137045.1 Betaproteobacteria bacterium | reverse complement strand
CTCGTGCGGATGACCGAATCGCTCGCCGATCCCGTGCTGCTCACCACGGACACCGACTTCCGGATCTATCGTCGTCACAGCCGCCAGGCGGTGCCCTGCGTGATTCCGTCCTAGCTTCCGCCGTCACGGCGGGCCCGGTGCGCGGGATGATCGTGCCGGACCCGCTGGGAAGACTGCGACGAGCGGCCCTCGAGTCTTGGTGGTGGGCGCGGTCGTGCGGCGAGCATGCTGGCGCTCGGGCAAGCGATCGCGTGCGCCGCAGCGCCCCGGGGCGCGGCCGGCTACCCCGCTGCCGTCAACGGGTCTTGGCCGGCGCGGCCGTCATCCCGCCCTTCATCCCCGGGTCCCCGGGAACGGGCCCGGTCAGTCCGGCCGGGCAGCGGGCCGAAGAAGTCCGCCGGCCCGATCGGCGTGCACGACCGCGTCTCCTCCTCGATCAGGAGGCGGCTCCCGGGAGGAAACACCCGGCGCATGCCCTCGTGGATCGGCCTGGAGAGATCGATCGGCGTGTCGGTGCCGCGCCAGATCACCACCTGGTTGGCCCCGTAGACCGTGTAGCACATCGCCAGCGCGCCGGCCGGCAGCGCGCCGAGCACGGTCGCGAAAAGCAACCCGATGCGTTTCATGTCACCTCCTCGTAACCCGGGGCGCGAACCCCGCCGATTCTAGTCGAGCGCGCGCAGGCGATGCAGGTGAGGGCTCGTCCGCTCGCCGCCGGTCCAGCCCCCGGGCCGAGTGGCGAGCGACGCGGCGAAGCGCCGGAACGCCGGCGATTCGCGCAGCACCTGCGCGGCCGCGGCGCGCAGCCGGTCGACCGCCTCGTCCGGAAGCGCGAAGGTCGTCGGCAGGCCCTGCAGCGACTCGCGCAGCGCCGGGTCCGCCACCGCCTCGAAGCTCACGTCGACGAGCGCGAACTCGACCTGCGGGAGCGCGTCCGCGCGCCCCGTCGCGGCGTCGAGCTCGGCCTGCAGCCGCCACCGCGTCGCCGTGTCCTGGAGCGCGGCGACCGCCTCGGTCGAATAGTGGTTGATCGGCACGCTGAGCGATTGCGCGAGCAGCCCCAGGACGCCCGGCCCGTACGGCACCTTGTCCCAGTCGAACCGCGGCGCTGACCGCGCGTTCACGATCACCACCGCGATGCGCCGCACCCGGTTGACGCCGGCGGCGGCGCGGTACCGCGGGCTTGCCATGAGCTCCTGCAGCATCTCGACCGGCCCGTACAGCGCGAGGTTGTCCGAGAGGCCGCCGTCGACGAGATGCAGGTACGGCCGCGCGGCGCCGTCGCGCCGCTGCTCGATCTCGCGCAGGCGCAGCGCGAGGCGGTTGCCCGACGGCAGCGGATCGGGGCGCCGCAGGGCGTCGGCGACCCAGCCGGGATCGCGGTACCCGCAGGTGCCGCCGCGGTTGTCGAGCGTCACCGGCGACAGGACGACCGGGACCGCCGACGAGGCGGCCGCGGCGCGCGACAGGCGGAACGCGCCGAGGTCGCCGCAGATGACGTCGAACTCGAGCTGCGAGAAATCGAACCGCGTCCCGGTGGAAACGTCGGTCGCGCCGACGATGGTGGCGGGCGTGGGCTTGCCGGCGAGGTCGGCGTAGGTGGCGCGGTGGAACAGGACCTCGTCGTAGTACTCCTCGGCGAGCTCGGAGCGCCCGAAGCCCTGCGAGAGAACGCGCGGCCAGGTGAGCGGGTCGAGCAGGCGGCGCAGCAGGTCGCCCTCGACGTCGCGCTTGAGGAACGAGCGCTCGAACTCGTCGAAGAGCCGCTCGCCGTGCAGCGCGTAGGCGAGCGCGGTGAAGCTCCCTCCGGAGGTCCCGGTCACGACGTCGACCTCCGCCAGCAGCGGGTGGTCGCCGCGCGGGGTGCGGACCGTCGTGCGACGCAGCTCCTCGAGCACGCCGTAGGAGAACGCCGCCGCGCGCGTGCCGCCGCCCGAGAAGGTCAGGATGAACAGCGTCTCCGGATCATTGTCCGGAAGCGCCCGGCGCGGGTCCCAGCGATAGCCGGCGTCGGGCTGGTAGTGCGCGAGCGCCGGGGTGGTCGGGCGGACCGCGCAGCCGGCGAGCGCGAGGCCGGCCACCGCTGCCGCGAGGAGCCGGAGGTTGCCGCGACTTGTCACGGGCGATCCCGCTACCGCAGCGACCGGGCGGCTACTTCCCGATGGTGCAGGCCGATGCCGGCGAGGCCGCCTTCGGGGACGCACGCGAACGTGATCAAGGCCACCGCCCATGCACTCATCGGTCTCCTCCCTCGCGCGGTTGCACCGCGGCGACCGGTTCGAGTGTTGCCGGTCGCCGCGCAAGGGAGAATACGACCTTGGTCCTACCGGAGGGGCCGTCGCGACGCCGGTCGGCCGGATCGCCGCTGCCGCCATCGCAGCGGTCGACGGCGGGTGCCGCGCCGGCGGAACCCGGCGCCGCGGCGCCCGCGGCGCCCGCGCGAGCTAGCCGCCGAGGCGCGCTTCCACTGCCGCGAGCCGGGCCTCGAGCTTGTCGATGCGCGCGCTGACCGCCGGCATGGTTGCCAGGAGCGCCGCCATGTGCGTTTCCAGCGACGCGAGCCGATGCCTGACGTCGGCCATGTGTGCTTCGAACACCGAGAGACGATGAAAGACCGTGCCGAAATTGCTGCGCGTTTCCTCACGGAAGGCGCTCGCCTCCGCGCGCATTTCCTTGAGCACGCCGCGCACCGGGTCTTCGGCCATGAGCCGATACTAGCAGCGGCCCGCGCGGAGAATCGGAACTGCCGGGCGCCGGTCGCGCGCGCATGCTCGCGACGGGCCGGGTCCCCTCGCAAGAGAGAATACGAGCCTGATCCTATCGAGGGACTGCCGCGGAGCCGGTCCGCCGGATCGGCCTCAGCGGCGGGGCGCCGCGTCCGCGCCGAGCTCCGCCGCGAGCCGCGCGAAGTCGCGGTTCTCCGGCTCCAGCTCGCGCAGGAGCCGCGCGCGTTCGCGCGCCCGCGCCGCGTCCCCGCCGGCGCGCTCGTAGCTCGCCAGCGCGAACAGCAGCTCGCGGTCGTACGGATGCCGCGCGAGCGCCGCCTGCAGCACCTTCATCGCCTCGGCGCGCTTGCCCGTGTCGTACAGCGCCACGCCGTACACGTAGGCGAAGCGCGGATCGTCGGGGGCGAGTTTTGCCGCCAACGCGAGCTCCGCGAGCGCCTCGTGCGTGCGCTTCTGGCGCACCAGCGCGAGCCCCAGCGCATGGTGGACGGGCGCGGATTGCGGCGCGCGCGCGAGCGCCGCGCGCAGCGTTCGCTCCGCTTCGTCCTCGCGCGCGACCGCGCGGTGCAGGTCGGCGAGGTTGAGCGCCGCCTGCACGAACGTCGGGTCGAGCTCGAGCGCCTTGCGGTACGCCGCCGCGGCCTCGGCGTCGCGGCCGCGCGCCGCGAACAGGTTGCCGAGCGCGGCCTGCGCCTCCGGCCGGTCGGCGTTGAAACGCTGCGCGGCGACGTACTCCTCGAGCGCCGACTCGAACCGCTTGCGGTCGTCGGGCGCGAGGCGCGCCTCCGCCTCGCCCGCGAGCGCGCGCGCCGCGTCCATGCGCACCAGGCGCACCGGGTCCCCGAGCATGCGCGCGAGGAGTTGCGCCCGCGTCGCCGCGTCGGCGCCGGCGAGCGCGCTCACCGCGGCCGCGCGCACCATCGGATCGGGATCGTTCAGGGCGTTGCGAACCGTCTGGAGTGTGGCTGGACCCAGATAGCGGGCAAGCCGCTGCAGCGCGCTCGCACGGACGATCGCGCCTTGCGCGCGGTCCTCGGCGATGCGGATTAGCGCGCCCGGCGCTCCGGGCGCGCCGCGGTCCGCGGCGTGGAACCCCTCGGCGAAGGTCTGGAACCCGGGCTTCGGCTGCGGGAACCACCGGGCGATCGCGTCCGCAGCCCACTTCGGCGTCTCCTTCGCGTGGCACTGGTTGCACGCGTTCGGGACGCCGAGCGACACGGTGCGGTCGGGCCGCGGAATCCGGAAGCCGTGGTCGTGCCGCGGGTCCACCACCATGTAGATCGTCGTCGGCATGTGGCACGCCGCGCACTCGGCGCCCCTGGAGCCCGCGGCATGATGCGTGTGGGACGGGGCGTCGTACTTCGCGGCTGCGTGGCACTGCGCGCACGCCGCGTTGCCGGGCGCGCGCAGCTTCCCCGAGTGCGGGTCGTGGCAGTCCGAGCAGGTGACGCCCCGCGCGTGCATCCGGCTCTGCAGGAACGAGCCGTAGGTGTACACCTCGTCGCGCTGCTGGCCGTCGGCGTGGTACAGGCCGGGCTCGATCAGCGCGGCGCGGAACGCGTCGGCGAGCGGCTGCCCCGGGCGCCAGTCGTCCGCGAACTGGCCGCGCCGCGCGTGGCAGCGCGCGCAGGTCTCGATCTCGCGGCTCGTCGCGCGCGGCTTCGAGCGCGCGGCGTTGCCGCTCGCCGCGTCGATCGCCCAGGCCGCGCCGCGGCGCTCGTCGAGCGCGACCGCGAGCCCCTTGCCGCTTTCGTAGCGCTGCCCCTCGCCCGTCTTCCTCGCCCACGCGACGTGGTTCGAGCCGGGCCCGTGGCAGGCCTCGCAGCCGACGTCGAGGTCGCTCCAGGTCGTCCTGAAGGTCCCGGTCTTCTCGTCGTACCCCTTGCGCAGGTTCGTCGAGTGGCAGTCCGCGCACTGGTAGTTCCAGTTCTGGTCGATCCCGGTCCAGTGCAGGGGATCGCCGGGCTTGAGCTTCCGGTCGGGATAGAGGACGAACCAGCGCTGCCCGCCCGCGGCCTTGGGGCGCGTGTCCCACGCGAGCCCGAGCGCCTGCAGGCGGCCCCCCGGAAGCTCGACGAGGTACTGCTGGAGCGGCTCGACGCCGAACGTGTACTTGATCTCGAAGTCGGCGGGCTTGTCGCCGGCGCCGTCGGTGTTGACGAAGAACTTGCCGTCGCGCCGGAAGAAGGTCGAGGTGACGCCGGCGTGCGTGAATCTCGCATTCGCGAAGTCGCCGAGCACCGTCTTCTCGCTTGCGACCTGCATCGCGCGGTCGTGCTGCGAGCCCTGCCACGCGGCGCGCTCCTGCGCGTGACATTCGGCGCAGGCCGCGGTGCCGACGTACGCCGCCGCGACGGGCGGCGGCGGGGCGGACGCGGTGGGCGGCTGCGGCGTGCGCTCCGTGAGCCGGAACGCGCCATAGCCGAGGGCGGCCAGGACGAGCAGCGCCCCGGCCGCGAGCCA
>JAGVSZ010000407.1 GCA_019137045.1 Betaproteobacteria bacterium | reverse complement strand
GACCAACCGCAAGTTCGTGCGCATGTCGCTCGGCGGCGTGCGCGACGAGGCGGAGATCCGCGGCCACCGCCGCACCTACATCGGGTCGATGCCGGGCAAGATCCTGCAGAACATGAGCAAGGTGGGCGTGCGCAACCCGCTCTTCCTGCTGGACGAGGTGGACAAGCTGGGCATGGACTTCCGCGGCGATCCCTCCTCGGCGCTGCTCGAGGTGCTCGACCCGGAGCAGAACCACACCTTCGTCGACCACTACGTCGAGGTCGAATTCGACCTGTCGGAGGTGATGTTCGTCGCGACGGCGAACACGCTCAACATCCCGCCCGCGCTGCTCGACCGCATGGAGGTCATCCGCCTCTCCGGCTACACCGAGGACGAGAAGGTCAACATCGCGGTGCGCTACCTGCTGCCCAAGCAGATGAAGAACAACGGGCTGAAGAAGGAGGAGCTCACCGTCCAGGAGAGCGCGATCCGGGACATCATCCGCTACTACACGCGCGAGGCGGGCGTGCGCAACCTCGAGCGCGATCTGTCGAAGATCTGCCGCAAGACGGTCAAGGGCCTGGTGTCCAAGGGCGACGGCAGGAAGGTGACCGTCACGACGCGCAACCTGGACAAGTTCCTCGGCGTGCGCCGCTACACCTACGGCGTCGCCGAGCGGCAGAACCAGGTCGGCCAGGTCACCGGCCTCGCGTGGACCGAGGTCGGCGGCGAGCTGCTGACGATCGAGGTGGCGGTCATGCCGGGCAAGGCGAAGACCATCACGACCGGCAAGCTCGGCGAGGTGATGCAGGAGTCGATCCAGGCCGCGCTCTCGGTGGTGCGCAGCCGCGCGCAGCGCCTCGGGATCGCCGACGACGTGTTCCAGAACCGCGACATCCACATCCACCTGCCGGAGGGCGCTACGCCCAAGGACGGGCCGAGCGCCGGCACCGGGATCTGCACCGCGATGGTGTCCGCGCTCACCGGGATCCCGGTGCGCGCCGACGTCGCGATGACCGGCGAGATCACGCTGCGCGGCGAAGTGCTGGTGATCGGCGGCCTGAAGGAGAAGCTGCTGGCGGCCCACCGCGGCCAGATCAAGACGGTGCTGATTCCGGAGGAGAACGTGAAGGATCTGGCGGAAATCCCGGACAACATCAAGAACCGTCTCGAGATCGTCCCGGTGAAGTGGATCGACCAGGTGCTCGACGTCGCCCTCGAGCGCAAGCCCGAACCGGTCGCGGTCGCGACCGAGTCGGCCGCGCCGGTCCAGACCGGGGCGCAGGACGACAAGCCCGCCGCGACGGTGATCAAGCACTGAGCGCGGGCGCCGCCCCGTCCGCGCGACCCGGCCTTGACTTCGCGCGTGCGGCGTTGCTATAAGAACCGTCTTCCCGGTTGCGTTTCGGTCGCGTGCGAGTTCGGCGCGCAGCCGCGCTTCGCACCGTCTCTCGCAGGGGGGAGCCATGAACAAGAGCGACATGATCGAGCAGATCGCGCGGTCGGCCGACATCTCGAAGGCCGCCGCCGAACGCGCGCTCGATGCCGCGGTGGCGAGCATCAAGGCGGCGCTGCGCAAAGGCACGCCGGTGACGCTGGTCGGCTTCGGCACCTTCTATGTCGGCAAGCGCGCGGCCCGCACCGGCCGCGACCCGCGCACGCAGGCGGAAATCAGGATCACCGCGGCGCGCGTACCGAAGTTCCGCCCTGGAAAGGCGCTGAAGGATGCGCTAAACTAGCCGCCCTTTCCGGGAAGGCTGCCCGTCGGCGGCTCGAGTCCGAGGAAAGGGTGCTTAGCTCAGCCGGTAGAGCGTCGCCCTTACAAGGCGAATGTCGGCGGTTCGATCCCGTCAGCACCCACCACGCTCGATCCCGGGAGCGCGTCGCAGCGCGTACGAGCAGGTTGCGGATGAAGCGGGGAGTGGTAGTTCAGCTGGTTAGAATACCGGCCTGTCACGCCGGGGGTCGCGGGTTCGAGTCCCGTCCACTCCGCCAGCACCAGAGAAAAGGCGAACCGCGGTTCGCCTTTTCCGTTTTTTGGCCGCGCGCCGGGCAGGCGGCGCGTCCGAGGGAGCCGGGATGTTCGACTTCGTAGCCCGCAACAGGCGGCTGATGCAGATCTTCCTCGCGATCGTGATCGTGCCCACGTTCGCGTTCTTCGGCATCCAGTCCTACGAGCGGGTCTTCTCCGGCGGAGACGCGGTGGCGGAAGTCGCCGGCCAGACGATCTCGCTGCCGGAATTCAGCCGTGCGCTCGACCAGCAGCGCGAGAACCTGCGTGGCATGATGGGGAAGGCCTACGACCCGGCGCTGCTCGACAGCCCGCAGGCGCGCAAGGAGCTGCTCGAGGGGCTGATCGGGCAGCGCGCGCTGCTCACCTACGCCCAGCGCAACCGGATGCTGGTGACCGACGACCTGCTGCACGCGGCGATCTCCGCCGAACCGGTGTTCCAGGAGGACGGCAAGTTCTCGCGCACCCGCTATCAGGCGCTCCTGCGCGGGCAGAACATGAGCGAGCCGCAGTTCGAGGCGCAGATGCGCGCCGACATGATGATGCGGCAGCTCGCCGGAGGGCTGGCGGAGTCGGGCTTCGTCTCCAGGACCACCGCGCAGCGCATCCTCGAGGCGCGCACGCAGCGGCGTGAGCTGTCCGAGCTCGCGTTCCCCGTGCTCCAGTACGTCCCGCAAGTGAAGCTCGCCCCCGATGCGGTCGAGACCTACTACAAGGCGAACGCGAAGCAGTTCGAGGCCCCGGAGCAGGTGCGGGCCGAGTTCGTCGCGCTCTCGCCCGACGCGCTGGCGGCGGCGGAATCGGTGTCGCCCGAGGAAGTGCGCAAGTGGTACGACGCGAACATCGCCCCGCGCGTGCGCGAGCGCGCCGAGGCGCGCAAGAAGATCGAGGCGATCGCGGCCGAGCTGCGCCGCGAGCCGGAGCGGTTCGCCGCGCTCGCGCAGGCGAGCTCGCAGGATCCGGGCTCCGCGGCCGCCGGCGGCGACCTCGGCTGGTTCGGCCGCGGCGCGATGGTCAAGCCGTTCGAGGATGCCGCCTTCAAGCTGAAGCAGGGCGAGACGAGCCCGATCGTGGAGACCGAGTTCGGGTTCCACATCATCCGGGTCACCGGGATCCGCAAGCCCGGCCAGGACGGCGCGAAGACCGAGGAGCGGCGGGTGAGCCACATCCTCGTCGCGGCGCCGAAGGCGGAGAAGGACTTCGCCGCCGCCCGGGCCGGGATCGAGGCCGACCTGAAGCGCGAGCGGGTCGCGAAGCGCTTCGTCGAGCTTGCCGACGCATTCGGGAACCTCGCCTACGAGCAGCCCGACAGCCTCCAGCCGCTGGTGGAGAAGTTCGGGCTCAAGGTCGAGACGACCGGCTGGATCTCGCGGCAGGGGCCGCCGCCGCCGTTCGACAACGCGAAGCTGCTCGCCGCGCTCTTCTCCGACGACGCGATCCGCAACAAGCGCAACACGGAAGCGATCGAGGTCGCCCCCAACCGCATCGTCGTGGCCCGGGTCCTCGAGCACAAGCCGGCCCAGGTGCGCCCGCTGGAGGCGGTGCGCGCCGATATCACGCGGCTCCTCACCGAGGCCGAGGCCCAGAAGCTCGCGCGCGCCGCGGGCGAGGCGCGGCTCGCCGAGCTGCAGTCCGGCAAGGGGCCGGGCGCCGGGTGGGGGCTGCCGCGGACGGTGAGCCGCGAGGCGCCGGGCGGGCTCGACCCGCGCGCACTGGGTGCGGTGTTTCGCGCCGACGCGACGAAGCTCCCGACGTACGTGGGCGTGGACCACGCCCCGACCGGCTACACCGTGTACCGGATCAGCCAGGTCGTCGGCGGCGGCGCTCCCGATGCGGCCAAGCTGCGCGCCGCGGAGACGGGACTCGCGCGGCTGGAGTCGAGGATGTCCTACGAGGCGTTCCTGAGCGGGCTCAAGGCGCGCTCGGACGTCACGATCAACGAGGCGAACCTGGCGCGGAAGGAGCGCTAGGGCGCCCCCGGCGGGGCGCCGATCAGTCGGCGTCGTCGGCCTCGAGGCCGCCGAAGATCACGTTGAAGCCGCCGTCGACGTACGTAATCTCGCCCGTGACCCCGGCGGCGAGGTCGGAGAGCAGGAAAGCCGCGACGTTCCCGACGTCGTCGATCGTCACGTTGCGGCGCAGGGGCGCGTGCGCCTCGACGAACTTCAGGATCCTGCCGAAGCTCGCGATCCCGCTCGCGGCGAGGGTCTTGATCGGGCCCGCCGAGATGCCGTTCACGCGGATGCCCTGCGGCCCGAGGTTGGCCGCGAGGTAGCGCACCGCCGCCTCCAGGCTCGCCTTTGCGAGCCCCATGGTGTTGTAGTGGGGCACGACGCGCTCGGCGCCGAGGTAGGTCAGCGTCACCATCGCGCCGGCGCGTCCTCTCATCAGCGGCAGCGCCGCCTTCGCGAGCGCCGGGAAGCTGTAGCTCGACACGTCGTGGGCGACGCGAAACGCCTCGCGCGACAGCCCGTCGAGGAAGTCCCCGGCGATCGCCTCGCGCGGCGCGAACGCGATCGCGTGGACCAGCCCGTCGAGCCCGTCCCAGCGCTCGCCCAGCGCCCCGAAGGCGCGCGCGATCTCCGCGTCGCTCGCGACGTCGCAGGCGAGCGTGAGGTCGCTGCCGAGGTCGGCGGCCATGGCCGCGACCCGTTCCTGGAAGCGCTCGTTCTGGTAGGTGAAGGCGAGCTGCGCGCCCTGCGCCCGGCACGCCCGCGCGATGCCGTACGCGATCGAGCGGTTGCTGAGCAGACCGGTGACGAGAATGCGCTTGTGGTCGAGGATGCCCATGGCCGTCCCGCGGTGAGAGCCGCGATTATAGGGGATGGTCGCGCGCTGACGCCCGCGGGGCGCTCGGCTACACTGCCGCGCCATGATCGCGCGCCGGCTCGCCGCCTCGTTCGTCGCGGCCGCGCTCGTCGCGGGCTGCGGCGCCGAGTGGAACGACCCGTACCCGGCCGCCGACCGCGGCAAGAACATCCTCTACAGCTCGTTCGTCGACCGTCCGAAGACCCTCGACCCGGCGCGCTCGTACACCGCGGACGAGTGGAGCTTCATCCAGCAGGTGTACGAGCCGCCGCTGCAGTACCACTACCTGAAGCGCCCCTACGAGCTCATTCCCCAGGCCGCGGCGGAGATGCCGCGGCCGCGCCTGCTCGATGCCGAAGGGCGCGAGCTCGCGCCGGACGCACCGGCGTCCGAGGTGGCGTTCAGCGAGTACGAGATCCGGATCCGGCCGGGCATCCTGTACCAGCCGCACCCGGCGCTGGCGACCGATGCGGCCGGAAAGCCGCTCTACCTCGCGCTGCCCGAGGACGAGATCAGGCGCAAGTACACGCTCGCCGATTTCCCGCACACCGGCACGCGCGAGCTCGTGGCGGAGGACTACGTCTACCAGATCAAGCGGCTCGCCCATCCGCGCGTCAACGCGCCGATCTTCGGGCACATGAGCGGGTACATCGTCGGCCTGAAGGCGCTCGCCGCGAGGCTGCAGGCCGAGAACGAGCGCCTGATGGAGGCGCACGCGGCGCGCTACGGCAAGGCCGACCCGGGCGCGCCGTGGATCGACCTGCGCGAGTACCCGCTCGCCGGCGTCGAGGTCGTCGACCGCTACACCTACCGCGTGCGGATCAGGGGCCTCTACCCGCAGTTCGTCTACTGGCTCGCGACGCCGTTCTTCGCGCCCATGCCGGTGGAGGCCGACCGGTTCTACTCGCAGCGCGGGATGAACGACGGCCGCAACCTCACGCTCGACTGGTGGCCGATCGGAACCGGGCCCTACATGCTCACCGAGAACAACCCCAACGCCAGGATGGCGCTGGACCGCAACCCGAACTTCCGCGGCGAGCCGTATCCGTCGGAGGGCGAGCCGGCCGATCGCGCGGCGGGGCTCCTCGCCGACGCGGGCAAGCGCGCGCCCTTCGTCGACCGCGTCGTGTACACGCGCGAGAAGGAGGGCATCCCCTACTGGAACAAGTTCCTGCAGGGCTACTACGACCAGTCCGGGATCAGCTCGGACAACTTCGACCACGCGGTCCGCGTCGACCTCGAGGGCGAGGCGAGCCTGACGCCCGAGATGGCCGCGCGCGGCATTCAGCTGCGCACCTCGGTCGGCACCAGCACCTTCTACCTCGCTTTCAACTTCCTCGACCCGGTGGTCGGCGGCCCGTCGGAGCGCGCGCGCAAGCTGCGCCAGGCGGTCTCCATCGCGGTCGACTGGGAGGAGTTCATCTCGATCTTCCAGAACGGCCGCGGCATCCCCGGCATGGGCCCGATCCCGCCCGGCATCTTCGGCCACCGCGAAGGCGAGGCGGGGATCAACCCGGTGGTCTACGACTGGGTGGACGGCGCCCCGCGGCGCAAGCCGATCGAGGCGGCGAAGAAGCTCCTCGCCGAGGCCGGCTACCCGGACGGTCGCGACGCCGCCACCGGGCAGCCGCTCGTCCTGCACCTCGACACCGTGCAGCGCGGGCCGGGCGACAAGCCGCGGCTCGACTGGTACCGGCGGCAGTTCCAGAAGCTCGCCATCGAGCTCGAGCTGCGCACCAGCGACTGGAACCGCTTCCAGGAGAAGGTCCGCAGCGGCAACACCCAGCTCTTCTTCCTCGGCTGGAACGCCGACTACCCGGACCCGGAGAACTTCCTCTTCCTGCTGAACGGGCCGCAGTCGCGCGCCAAGACCGGCGGGGAGAACGCCGCGAACTACCGCAACCCGGAGTACGACCGGCTGTTCGAGCGGATGAAGAACATCGCGAACGGGCCCGAGCGGCAGGCGCTCATCGACGAGATGCTGCGCATCGCGCGCGCGGACGCGCCCTGGGCCTGGGGCTTCCACCCGAAGGACTACGGGCTCGCGCACGCCTGGCTGAAGAACGTGAAGCCGAACCAGATGGCGCGCAACGGCCTCAAGTTCTACCGCATCGACACCATCGAGCGGGAGCAGAGGCGCGCCGAGTGGAATCGCCCGACCCTGTGGCCGATCGCGCTCGCGGCCGCGCTCCTCGTCGCGGCGGTGGCGCCGGCGGTCGTCGCCTACCGGCGGCGCGAGCGCGCCGCAGCGCGCACCGCGTAGCGCAGTGCTCGCGTACATCGTCCGGCGCTGCCTGTACGCCGTCCCGATCCTGATCGGGGTGAACCTCATCACCTTCGCGCTGTTCTTCGTCGTCAACACGCCCGAGGACATGGCGCGCATGCAGCTCGGCGCGAAGCGCGTCACCCCGGACGCGATCGAGAAGTGGAAGGCCGAGCGCGGCTACGACCGGCCGCTCCTGTGGAACGGCGCGCGCGCGGGCGCGGCGCGGCTCACCGACACGATCTTCTTCGAGAAATCGGTGCGCCTGTTCGCGTTCGACTTCGGCAACGCCGACGACGGCCGCTCGATCGGGCACGAGATCCGCACGCGGATGTGGCCCAGCCTCGCCCTCGCGATTCCCTCGTTCCTGGTCGGCCTCGCGGTGTACGTGTCGTGCGCGCTGGTGCTCGCGTTCTTCCGCGCCACCTACCTCGACTTCTGGGGCGTGGTGCTGTGCGTGGCGATGATGTCGGTGTCGGCGCTCTTCTACATCATCGGCGGGCAGTTCCTGGTGAGCAAGCTGTGGGGCCTCGTTCCGATCTCGGGCTACCAGCCGGGGCCGGACGCGGTGAAGTTCCTCGTGCTCCCGGTGCTGATCGCGCTCGTCGCCGGGTTCGGCGCCGAGGTGCGCCTCTTTCGCACCTTCTTCCTGGAGGAGATGGGCAAGGACTACGTGCGCACCGCGCGGGCGAAGGGGCTGGCGGAGACCGCGGTGCTGTTCGGGCACGTGCTCAAGAACGGGGCGATCCCGATCCTCACCGGCGTGGTGGCGGCGATCCCGAAGCTCTTTCTCGGCAGCCTCGTCGCCGAGTCGTTCTTCGGCATTCCCGGCCTCGGCAGCTACACGATCGACGCGATCCAGGCGCAGGACTTCGCGGTGGTGCGGTCGATGGTGTTCCTCGGCTCGGTGCTGACGATCCTCGGATACCTGCTCGCCGACCTCTCGTACACCCTGGTCGACCCGCGCGTGAGGTTCGAGTGATGCCGGTCGTGCTGCCGACCGACTGCGCGGTGTGGCTGCTGGTGGCGGCCGCGGTCGCCTTCGCGCTGCACGTGCGCCGGCACGAGCATCTGGCCGCGCCGTGGCAGCGCGTCGCGCGGAGCGCGTCCGGGATGAGCGCGCTCACCGTGCTCGCCGCCTTCGTCCTGGTCGGGCTCCTCGACTCGCTGCACTTCCGGCCGCAGCTCGAGGGCCGGGACCGGACGGGGGAGGCGGTGTACGCGGTCGAGGTCCGCAGCGTGCTCGACCAGCTCGTGCTGCCGCTGAAGACGCGCAGCGAGCGCACCTACTCGGCGCCGCTCGCCACCCATGCGTACTCGAAGGAGACCGCCGAACTGCCCGGCGGCGGCATGGCGCGCGATTATCCGCGCCTGCGCTACGGCGGCGCGCACCTGGCCGATCCCCACGAGCGTGATCGCGACGTCGCGCTGACGGTCGCGCGAGGCCTGCTGCTCGCGGCCGCGATCATGGCCCTCGGGACCTGGATCGGCGCCGCGGTCGTGGGGCGCCGCCACGGCGCGAGCACCGCTGCGGCGTGGCGGGCGATCCGGCGCGGCGAGACCGCGTTCCCCTGGCGCGCGATCCTGCTGACGAAGGCGGCGCTCCTCGCGGTGGCGTTGCCCGCGGCGCTGCTCGCCGCGAACTACCACGTGCTCGGGACCGACAAGGTCGGCCAGGACGTGCTCTACCTCGCGCTCAAGAGCATCCGCACCGGGCTCGTGATCGGCACCGTCACGACGCTCGTCATGCTGCCGTTCGCGGTGCTGCTCGGGATCACGGCGGGCTACTTCAAAGGGTGGATCGACGACCTCATCCAGTACCTCTACACGACGATCAACTCGATCCCCGCCGTGCTGCTGATCGCCGCGGCAGTGCTGATGATGCAGGTGTACGTCGACAAGCACCCGGAGCTCTTTCCCACCACCGCGCAGCGCGCCGACTTCCGGCTGCTGATGCTGTGCGCGATCCTCGGCGTGACCACCTGGACCGGGCTCGCGCGGCTGCTGCGCGGCGAGGCGCTGAAGCTGCGCGAGCTGGAGTACATCCAGGCGGCGCACGCGTTCGGCGTGCGGCACGCGCGCGTCATCACGCGCCACATCCTGCCGAACGTGATGCACATCGTGCTGATCACGCTGGTGATGGACTTCAGCGGACTGGTGCTGGCCGAGGCGGTGCTCTCCTACGTCGGCGTCGGCGTCGACCCGTCGATGATCAGCTTCGGCACGATGATCAACGCGGCGCGGCTCGAGATGGCGCGCGAACCGATGGTGTGGTGGTCGCTCGCCGCGGCGTTCGCGTTCATGTTCGTGCTGGTGCTCGCCGCGAACCTCTTCGCCGACGCGGTGCGCGACGCCTTCGACCCGCGCGTGCGCGTCGGCGCGGCGCCCGCCTTGCGCGCCGGGGGCGCCGGGTGAGCGGGCTCCTGCTGGAGGCCGAGGGGCTGCGCGCCACGCTCGACGCGAGCGGCGGAGAGGTGGTGCGGGCGCTCGACGGGGTCGATCTCGGGATCGCGCGCGGCGAGACGTTCGCGATCGTCGGTGAGTCGGGATGCGGCAAGAGCATGACGGCGCTGACGCTCATGCGCCTGCTGCCGGAGCAGGGGCGGGTGGTCGGCGGGTCGGTGCGGCTGGAAGGCACCGACCTCCTCGCGCTGCCGGAGATGCGGATGCGCGACGTCCGCGGCGGCCGCATGGCGATGATCTTCCAGGAGCCTGCGACCAGCCTCAATCCGGTGCTGACGGTCGGGCGGCAGATCGTCGAGGTGCTGGCGCGGCACACGGGTCTGCGCGGCGCGGCGGCGCGCGCGCGCGCGCTCACCCTGCTCGACGCGGTGGGCATCGCCGACGGCGCGCGCCGGCTGGACGAGTATCCGTTCCAGCTGTCGGGCGGGATGAAGCAGCGCGTCATGATCGCCCTCGCGCTCGCTGCGGAGCCGGAGCTGCTGGTGGCGGACGAGCCGACCACCGCGCTCGACGTCACCATCCAGGCGCAGGTGCTCGAGCTGCTCGCGCGCCTGCAGCGCGAGCGGGGCATGGCAATCCTGCTCATCACGCACGATCTGGGCGTCGTCGCCGGGATGGCGCACCGCGTCGCGGTCATGTACGCCGGGCAGATCGTGGAGGTCGGCCCGCGCGCCGCGTTCTTCCGCGCGCCGCAGCACCCGTATTCCCGCAAGCTCTTCGCTGCCCTGCCGGGCGCAGGGGCGCGCGGGGCGGCGCTCGAGGTCATTCCCGGGCAGGTGCCTACGCTCACGGGGCCGTTCCCGGGCTGCCGGTTCGCCGACCGCTGCGAGCACGCGTTCGAGCGCTGCCGCGTCGAGCCCCCCGGCTGGACCCGGGTCGGCGACGCGCACCAGGTGCGCTGCCATCTGCGCGAGCGCGAGGCGGCGGGCGAGCTCGCGACGCCGGCGACGACCGAGCTCTACGGTGTGGAACGCGAGGCCTCGCCGCCGCTCCTCGAGGTGCGGGGCCTGGAGGTCCACTTCCCGATCCGCCGCGGGATCCTGAAGCGCACGGTCGGGCACGTGAAGGCGGTGGATGGCGTGTCGCTCGCGGTCGCCGCCGGCCGTACGCTCGCGCTGGTCGGCGAATCGGGGTGCGGAAAGACCACCGTGGGCAAGAGCATCCTGCAGCTCGTGCGCCCCACGGCGGGGGAGGTGCGCTTCGACGGCGTCGAGCTCGCCGCGCTGCGCGGCGCGGCGCTGCGCGCGCGCCGCGCCGACTTGCAGATCGTGTTCCAGGACCCTTACGCGTCGCTCAATCCGCGCATGCGGGTGCACGACATCCTCATGGAAGGCATGGGCGCGCTCGGGGTGCTGGCCACGCGGCAGGCGCGCGCGGCGCGGATCGCCGAGCTGCTCGGGCAGGTCGGGCTCGTGGCCGATGCGCAGTGGCGCTATCCGCACGAGTTCTCGGGCGGCCAGCGCCAGCGCATCGCGATCGCGCGCGCGCTGTCGGTGAACCCGAGGCTGGTGGTGTGCGACGAGCCGACCAGCGCGCTCGACGTCTCGGTGCAGGCGCAGATCCTGAACCTGCTCGCACGTCTGCAGCGCGACCTGGGCCTCGCGTATCTCTTCATCACGCACAACATCGGCGTCGTCGCGTACCTCGCCGACGAAGTGGCGGTGATGTATCTCGGGCGCATCGTGGAGCGCGGCACGGTCCTCGAGGTGCTGGGCAGCCCGCGGCATCCATACACGCAGGCGCTGCTCGCCGCGGTGCCGGACCTGGAGGGCGAGCGGGTGGCAGCGAAGGTCGAGGGGGAGTTGCCCTCCGCGGTGTCGCCGCCGTCGGGCTGCCACTTCCATCCGCGCTGCCCGCGCGCGACGATCGCCTGCCGGGTCGCGTATCCCGCGGCGGCGCGGCTGAGCGCGACGCACGAAGTGCGCTGCGTCCTGTACCAGGCCGAAGGAGCGAACTAGGAAGCGGGCGACCGCCGCGCGGCCTGCGCGGGCGGCGCGGGTGCCGGCGGCGCTCCGGTGGCGGGCTTCGCCGCGGGCCGCTTCGAGGTCCGCGCCGTGCTGCGGTTCGGGC
>JAGVSZ010000318.1 GCA_019137045.1 Betaproteobacteria bacterium | reverse complement strand
CGGTCGCTGCCGCCGCAGCCGCGCCGACGATGGTCGCTGCGGCGCCGATCGAGGAGGCTGCGCCGTCGCAGCCCGAACCCGCGCCGCGGCCGGCGCCCGTCGCGGCGGCCGCACCGCGCGAGCCTAGCGCCGCGCCCCCGCCTCCGCCGGCGGTCGACCTCGACGCTGCGCTGCGCGAGAGCGGACTGGTGATGATCCAGACCAAAGCCGACCGCGTCGTGCCGGCGCCCGAGCCCGAAGAGGCGCTCGCGCCCCGCCCGCGCCGCGAGCGCCGCCCGCCCCCCGCGGACCTCGACGCTCCCATGGTGCAGGTCGAGACGCAGAAGACCCCGGGCGCGACGCCCGAGCACTGAACGCAGCCGCTCCCCGTTCCCCGCCTGCGGGAACGGGGAGTGCGGCGCTCAGCCCGCGTCGGCCTCGAGGCGGAGCGCCTCGAGCAGGCCTGCGGCGGCGTCCTCGAGCAGGTCGAGCACCAGTTCGAAACCTTCGGGTCCGCCGTAGTACGGATCCGGCACTTCCTCGTGCGCGGCGGCGCGCGCGAACCCCATCATGAGCTTCACCTTGTGGCCTGCCGCGGGCGGCGCCAGGTGCGCGAGGATTTCCCGGTGCTCGCGGTCCATCGCGAGCAGCAGGTCGAACCGCAGGAAATCCTCCGTACCGACCTTGCGTGCGCGCAGGCCGGAGAGGTCGTAGCCCCGTCGGCGCGCCGCCGCCACCGTGCGCGCATCGGGCGGGAGGCCGACGTGGTAGCCATGGGTGCCTGCCGAGTCCGCGGCGATGCGGTCGGCCAGGCCGGCGTCGGCGACGAGCTTGCGAAAGACGCCCTCCGCGGTCGGCGAGCGGCAGATGTTGCCGGTGCAGACGAACAGCACGCGCTTCATCCGCCCGCCTCCCGCTCCGACGGCGCCTCGCCCTCGGCGCCGAAGACCGCCCGCTTGAGCGTGAGCAGCCGGTCGCGCGCCGCCGCGGCCTTCTCGAACTCGAGGTTGCGCGCGTGGTCGAGCATCTCCTTCTCGAGGCGCCTGATCTCCCGCGCGAGCTCTTTCTCGGTCATCGCTTCGTACCGGGCCTGCTCCTCGGCTGCGCGCAGCTGGCCGCGCGCCTCATCCGGCGCGTACACACCGTCGATGATGTCCTTGATGCGCTTGGACACTCCGCGCGGCTCGATCCCGTGCGCGGCGTTGAAGGCGATCTGCTTCGCCCGCCGGCGCTCGGTCTCTCCGATCGCCCGGCGCATCGAGTCGGTCGGCGCGTCCGCGTAGAGGATCGCGGCGCCGTGGATGTGGCGCGCCGCCCGGCCGATCGTCTGGATGAGCGAGCGCTCGGAGCGGAGAAACCCTTCCTTGTCGGCGTCGAGGATCGCGACCAGCGACACCTCCGGGATGTCGAGGCCCTCGCGCAGCAGGTTGATGCCGACGAGCACGTCGAACGCGCCGAGCCGGAGGTCGCGGATGATCTCCACCCGCTCGACCGTCTCCACCTCCGAGTGCAGGTAGCGCACCTTCACGCCGTGCTCGCGCAGGTACTCGGTCAGGTCCTCCGCCATGCGCTTGGTGAGCGTGGTGACCAGCACCCGCTCGGCGCGCGCGACGCGCAGCGTGATCTCGGAGAGCAGGTCGTCGACCTGGGTGGACGCCGGCCGCACCTCGACCGCCGGGTCGACCAGGCCGGTCGGCCGCACCACCTGCTCCACCACCTGGCCGGAGCGCCCGAGCTCGTAGTCCGCCGGCGTCGCGGACACGAAGATCGTCTGCCGCATCATGCCCTCGAACTCCTCGAACTTGAGCGGCCGGTTGTCGAGCGCCGAGGGCAGGCGAAAGCCGTAATCGACGAGGTTCTCCTTGCGCGAGCGGTCGCCGCGGTACATGCCGCCGAGCTGGGGAACGGTCACGTGGCTCTCGTCGATGATCATCAGCGCGCCGGCCGGCAGGTAGTCGATCAGCGTCGGCGGCGGCTCGCCCTGCCGGCGCCCGGAGAGGTGGCGCGAGTAGTTCTCGATGCCCTTGCAGAACCCCATCTCGTTCAGCATCTCGAGGTCGAAGCGCGTGCGCTGCTCGATGCGCTGCGCCTCGACCAGCTTGCCCGCGCGCTGGAAGTGCTCGATGCGCTCGGCGAGCTCGAGCTTGATCGCCTCGATCGCGCGCAGGGTGGTGGCGCGCGGCGTCACGTAGTGGCTCGACGGATAGACGGTGAAGCGCGCGACGCGCTGCACCGCGCGGCCGGTGAGCGGGTCGAAGAGCATCAGGCTGTCGACCTCGTCGTCGAAGAGCGTCACCCGCAGCGCGGTCTCCGAGTGCTCGGCGGGAAAGACGTCGATCACGTCGCCCCGCACCCGGAAGGTGCCGCGGCGGAAGTCGAGCTCCGCGCGCTCGTACTGCATCGCCACCAGCCGGGCGATCACGTCGCGCTGGCCGGCCTGCTCGCGCTCGCGCAGGTGCAGGATCATCCCGTGGTAGTCGACCGGGTCGCCGATGCCGTAGATGCACGACACGGTGGCCACGATCACCGCGTCGTCGCGCTCGAGCAGCGACTTCGTCGCCGAGAGCCGCATCTGCTCGATGTGCTCGTTGATGCTCGAGTCCTTCTCGATGTAGAGGTCGCGCGCGGGGACGTAGGCCTCCGGCTGGTAGTAGTCGTAGTAGGAGACGAAGTACTCGACCGCGTTCTCCGGGAAGAATTCGCGGAACTCCGCATAGAGCTGCGCGGCGAGCGTCTTGTTCGGGGCGAGCACGAGCGCCGGCCGCCCGACGCGTGCGATGACGTTGGCCATC
>JAGVSZ010000199.1 GCA_019137045.1 Betaproteobacteria bacterium | reverse complement strand
CCGGTGAACACCTCGGCGAGCAGCCAGACGCCGAGCACGACGATCCCGATCGAGACGCACTCGGGCATGAAGTTCGGCCCGACGCGCGCATAGCCGCCCGCGTCCGGCAGCGTGAAGGCGATCGCACTGGCGCCGATGCCCAGCGCCAGGACGCCGAGCGATAGCACCAGCTCGGCGCGGGAGCGCCCCGGCACGGCCACGGCTACTTCTTGAGGCCGAGCGACGTCAGGATGCCCGCGATCCGCTTCGTGTCCTCCTCGACGAAAGCCTGGTAGGCATCGCCCGCGAGGAACACCGGATCCCAGCCGTACTTCGCGAGGGATTCCTTCCACGACGCCGACTCGGTCGCCGCCTTGACCGCCGCGACCAGCGCATCGCGCTGCGCGACCGTGATCCCCGGCGCGCCGAAGACGCCGCGCCAGTTGCCCAGCACGACGTCGATGCCCTGCTCCTTGAGCGACGGGATGCCCTCCTCCTTCGCGGGCGCCGAGACCGCCAGCGCGCGCATCCGGCCGCCCTTGATGTGCTCGGCGAACTCGCCCAGGCCCGCGATGCCCGCCGTCACGTGGCCGCCGACGATGTTGGCGACCTGGTCGCCGCCGCCCTTCGCCGCGACGTAGTTGACCTTGGACGGGTCGACGCCCACCGCCCGCGCGATCAGCCCGGCGAGGATGTGGTCGGAGCCGCCGGCCGAGCCGCCGTGCCAGCTCACCTTGCCCGGGTCCGCCTTGAACGCGGCGACCAGGTCGGCCATCGTCTTGTAGGGCGAATTGGCCGGCACGACGACGACCAGGTACTCGCTCGTCAGCCGCGCGATCGGCGTCACCATCGTCAGGTTCACCGGCGACTTCTGCAGCTCGATGCCGCCGACCATCACCATGCCGCCCATCATCAGCGCGTTCGGGTCGCCCTTCGCGCTGTTGACGAACTGCGCGAGGCCGATCGTGCCCGCGGCGCCTCCCTTGTTCTCGAACTGCACCGACTGCGCGACCTTCGCCGACTGCATCGCGGCCGCGAGCGCGCGGCCGGTCTGGTCCCACCCGCCTCCCGGGTTGGCGGGGATCATCATCTTGACGTTGTCGAGCGCCGCGGCGCCGCCTGCGGCGAGCAGGCTTCCGGCGAGGACGGCGAGCGTGACGCCGCGCCGGGCGCCGCGCACGAGCGTGCGGGTGAGGGTCATCGGATTCTCCTGGAGACTTTCTTCGAGGGACGGATTACGGAGCAGCACGTACGGGCGCCCCGGAAGCGTGGATGGTCACCGCATTCGCAACGGAATTCAATCGGGCGTCGAACCGTGGCCTCGCAGGCGCGGCGCTCACCCGACCGCGCCGGACGCGGCCAGCGCGGCGCGCGCGGCGCCGTCGTAGCCCAGTTCGGCGAGCAGCCGGTCGCGATGCTCGGAGAGCGCGGGGGGGCGGGCCGCGGCGGCCGGCCGCGCACCGTCGATGCGGAACCCCGGGCGCGCGACGCGCACGTCGCGCGGCGTGCCGGGAACGCCGGCGTAGGTCGCGATCGCCTCGCCTTCGCTCGCGTGCGGGTGCGCCAGAATCTCGGGCACCGAGAGCACGCGGCCCGCGGGAACGCCGCCCGCGACCAGGATGTCCTCCCATTCGGCGGCCGGCCGCGCGGCGAGCTTCGCCTCCAGCGCCGCCGTCAGCTCCGCGCGGTGGCGCTTGCGCGCCTCGCGCTCGGCGAAGCGCGTATCGGCCGCGAGCCCGGGCGCCCCGACGAGCCGGCACAGCGCCTCGAACTGCTTCTGCTCGTTCGCCGCGACGTTGAGGAGGCCCGCTCCCGTGCGGAACGTGCCCGAGGGCGCCGCGGTGAAGTTGTCGTTGCCCATCGGTCGCGGCTCGACGCCCGCGTTGAGGAAGTTCGACACGACCCAGCCCATCGTCGCGATCGTCGCGTCGAGCATCGAGACGTCGACGAAGCTCCCCTCGCCGGTCGCGCGCGCGCGAAAGAGCGCCGCGCACACCGCGAACGCGGCGGTGAGCCCGCCGATCGTGTCGCACACCGGATACCCGACGCGCAGGGGCGCCGACGCCGTGTCGCCGGTCACGCTCATCACGCCGGAGAGCCCCTGGATGATCTGGTCGTACGCCGGCCGGTGCGCGAGCGGGCCCTCCTGCCCGAATCCCGAGATCGCGCAGTAGACGAGACGCGGGTTCGACCGCGCGAGCGTCTCGTGGTCGAGGCCCAGGCGCGCCATCACGCCCGGCCGGAAGTTCTCGACGAGCGCGTCCGCGCGCTCGACGAGCCGCAGCAGCACCGCCTTGCCGTCCGGGTGCTTGAGATCGAGCGCGATCGATTCCTTGCCGGCGTTGACGGCGAGGAACGAGATCCCCATCAGCGAGCGCGCGTACGCCGGATCGGCGCCGAGCCGGCGCGCGAGGTCGCCCTCCGGGCTCTCGACCTTGATCACGCGCGCGCCGAGGCAGGCCAGCTGGTAGCCCGTGAACGGGCCGGCCAGCACGTTGGTGAGGTCGAGCACCGTGACGCCGCTCAGCAGATCGGTACGTGCCATGGATCGTGACGGGCGCCGCGGCGCCTCGACCTGCGCGCCAGTATGACCGGCGCCGCGCCGGGCGCAAATCCCCCGACCCGGGCGCCGGCGCCGCCGAACCTCACTTCCCGATGCAGAAGCGCGTGAATCGCGACGGAGCCTTGTGAATCAAGCCTCTCCCGATTCGTCGCCGTGAATGTGTACTCATGCGTGTACTCGAGGTCAGCTTGTCATGCGTCGCGCGCCTCGGGCGGGCGCCGAGGGAACATC
>JAGVSZ010000394.1 GCA_019137045.1 Betaproteobacteria bacterium | reverse complement strand
CAGGGAACCTGCGCGGGGCGCGCGTCCGCCGGCGCCGCCTGCCGCCGGAGCCGGGCGGCTCCCGGCGCTGCCGCGGCGCGCGCCTCCCGGCCCGCCCTGGCTGCCCGGCGAAACGCGGCGGGAGTGGTCGCGGCGTGCTTCCGGAACAGCGTCGTGAGGTGGCTCTGACACGAGCAACCCACCTCGAGCGCGACGTCGGCGATGCTCGATTCGGTACGGACCAGCAGGCGCATGGCGCGCCGGACGCGGCAGCGCACCACGTACTGGTGTGGCGTCATGCCGGTGGCGAGCTTGAAGCCGCGCCCGAACCGGAAGGCGTCCAGTCCCACGGCGGCGGCGATCTCTTCCCACTTGAGCTTGGAGTCGAGGTGCGCATCGACGTACCGCACCACGCCCCGCAGCGCGGCGCCGGTGAGCGTCGCGCCGGGCGCCGGCGCATGGTCGTCGGGCGCAGCGCGGCCGGTCCGCAGGCAGGCGACCACGGCGTGCGCCACCTGTTCGGCCTGGTCGTCGTCCCAGTCCGCCTGCGCGGCGCGCTGGACGAGATCCATGCGCAGCATGCCGAGCGCGCGTTCGATCCTGAGCATCATCATCGGAGCACCTGGGGTTTGAGGGACTTCGTGCCGGCAGCGTGCTGACGCGCCGGGCCGGAGGCGTCGGTCCCGTCACCGCGACGATAGCCGCGCGCAACTCCCGGTTGGCCCACGGATCGATGCGGTCACGTCCGGTTGCGCGGGGACCCGCCCGACCGGTGGGCCATCGGTGGGCTGCGCGGTCGCGACCCGCGCCCGCGCCGCGACCGGACCGGCGCGCCCCGCCGGTTGCAGGACTGTGAAAGCCGGCGCTGCGGATTCTCGAAGACTGCGCCCTCGGCCCGCGTCCAGAGTACGTGCATATGTGCGTCCCGCCGCGCCGGCGGCGCGCGCGCGGCGCCTTCTCCTTTCCGGCCTGCGCCGCGCATCCGCCCGCCGGGCACGCTGCAGAGCACCGGGATCGGCAACGCATGACGGAGGGCTGCATTCTCGAGACGCGCGATCTGACCAAGGCGTTCAAGGGTTTCGTCGCGGTCAACGGCGTCAACCTCAGGGTGCGGCGCGGCAGCATCCACGCGCTGATCGGTCCGAACGGCGCCGGCAAGACCACCGTGTTCAATCTCCTCACCAGGTTTCTCCATCCGACGCGAGGCTCCATTCACCTGAACGGAAGCGACATCACGCGCGCGACGCCGTGGCAGATCGCGCGCCGCGGCGTGGTGCGCTCGTTCCAGATCTCGGCGGTCTTCCCGCACCTCACCGTCCTCGAGAACGTCACCGTGGCGCTGCAGCGCCCGCTCGGCACCTCGTTCCACTTCTGGCGCTCGGAGCGCACGCTGGACGCGCTCCGGGGCCGCGCCATGGCCGCGCTGGAGGCGGTCGACCTCGCGCCGCTCGCGGACACGATGACCGTCGAGCTCCCCTACGGCCGCAAGCGTGCGCTCGAGCTCGCGACCACTCTGGCGCTCGAGCCGGAGCTGCTGCTCCTGGACGAGCCGACCCAGGGGATGGGGCACGAGGACGTGGGCCGCGTGGTCGAGCTGATCCGGCGCGCCGGCGCGGGGCGCACGGTGCTGATGGTCGAGCACAACATGGGCGTGGTCGCCAATCTCTCCGACGTCATCACCGTCCTGCAGCACGGCGAAGTGCTGGCCGAAGGCTCGTACGCGACGGTGTCGCGCGACCCGCGGGTGCTCGAGGCCTACGTGGGGACGGCGGATGACTAGCGCAGCCGGCGGCGAGATGCTGCGCGTTGCGCAGCTGCACGCGTACTACGGCGAATCGCACATCCTGCACGGCGTCGACTTCGCGGTGCACCGCGGCGAGCTGGTGACGTTGCTCGGCCGCAACGGAGCCGGCCGCACCACCACCCTGAAGGCGGTTCTCGGCCTGGTGGGGCGGCGCGACGGCTCGATCCGCGTGGCCGGTCAGGAGACGATCGCGCTCGCGCCGCATCGGATCGCCCGCCTCGGCATCGGCTACTGCCCCGAGGAGCGCGGCATCTTCGCCGCCCTCTCGTGCGAGGAGAACCTCCTGCTGCCGCCGGCAGTCGGCGCCGGCGGCATGACCGTCGGCGAGATCTACCGCATGTTTCCGCCGCTCGCGTCGCGCCGCAAGAGCCCGGGCGCGCGCCTGTCCGGCGGGGAGCAGCAGATGCTCGCGCTCGCACGCGTTCTGCGCACCGGTGCGCAGCTGCTGCTGCTGGACGAGGTGACCGAGGGCCTCGCGCCGGTCATCGTGCAGGCGCTGGGGCGGGTGATCCGGAGTCTCAAGGAGCGCGGCTACACCATCGTCCTGGTGGAACAGAACTTCCGCTTTGCGGCGACGCTCGCCGACCGGCACTACGTCGTCGAGCACGGACGCATCGTGGAGATCGTGGAGAACAGGGAGCTGGCATCGAAGGCGGCGCTGCTGCACGACTATCTCGGGGTGTAGCGGCGAAGCGCAATCGAATCGAAACGGAGGTGACGAAATGGACACGAAGAAGTGGTGTTTCCTGGCCGGCACGGCGCTCGCGCTGGCGGCGGCCGGTCCCGCGCGGGCCGCGGACGCGAAGATCTCCGACGGTGTGGTCAAGATCGGCGTCCTGACCGACCTGTCGGGCATCTATTCGGACCTCGCCGGCGAGGGCTCCGTTCTGGCGGCGAAGATGGCGGTGCAGGACTTCGGCAAGACCGTCCTCGGCAAGCCGATCGAGGTGATCGAGGGCGACACGCAGAACAGCAAGGCCGACATCGCGGCC
>JAGVSZ010000299.1 GCA_019137045.1 Betaproteobacteria bacterium | reverse complement strand
GCTTGCCGGGCAATCTTGAACGACCGGAACGCCATCCTGGTTACTGCGGCGCACAAAATTCTTCTTGCATCGCACAACGCGTCTTCGGATAATGGCTTCCGTCGCGAGCGTCATCGAGCAGCACGGCGCTCCGAATCTCCTCCACCCTCCTCCTTTGGTGGATTCAGCGCAGCCGCACAGGCTGCGCTTTTTTTTGCCCGCGGCGCCGCGGAACGCGAGTCAAGGTTCTGATTTGACGATGGTCCTGCCCGGCCGATACAATCGCCCTCTTTTCGCCGGTCCCGCGCTGGAAGCACCCCGATGAAGACCTTCACCGCCAAGCCCCACGAGGTCCGCCGCGACTGGTTCGTGGTCGATGCCTCGAACAAGGTCCTCGGCCGGCTCGCGGCCGAGATCGCCTACCGGCTGCGCGGCAAGCACAAGCCCGAGTTCACCCCGCACGTCGACACCGGGGACTACATCGTCGTGGTCAACGCCGCCAGGCTGCGCGTCACCGGCAACAAGGCGCAGGCCAAGACCTACTACCGGCACAGCGGCTACGTCGGCGGGCTCAAGCAGACCTCGTTCGAGAAACTGCACGAGCGCCATCCCACCCGCGCCCTGCAGAAGGCGGTCAAGGGCATGCTGCCGAAAGGCCCCCTCGGCTACGCGATGGCGCGCAAGCTGAAGATCTACGCGGGCGGCGAGCATCCCCACGCCGCCCAGCAGCCGCAAAGCCTGGAGATCAGCTGATGATCGGCAACCATCACTACGGCACCGGCCGGCGCAAGAGCGCGGTCGCGCGCGTGTTCATCAAGCCCGGCAAGGGCCGGATCGTCGTCAACGACAAGCCGGTCGACCAGTACTTCGGCCGCGAAACCGGGCGCATGGTGGTGCGCCAGCCGCTCGCGCTCACCAACCACCTGACGACCTTCGACGTGATGGTCAACGTGGACGGCGGCGGCGAGTCGGGCCAGGCCGGTGCGGTGCGGCACGGGCTGACGCGCGCGCTGATCGAGTACGACGCCGCGCTGAAGCCGGTGCTGTCCAAGGCCGGCCTGGTCACCCGCGACGCGCGCGAAGTCGAGCGCAAGAAGGTCGGCCTCCACAAGGCGCGCCGACGCAAGCAGTTCTCCAAGCGCTGATGTAGGGCCCGGGGATCCGACGAAAGCCGCCTGCCGGGCGGCTTTGTCGTCTCTGGGGCCGGGAGTGTCGTCGCGGGGTGACATCGGGCGCCCCGCCGAGGGAGGTCCGCTGATGATCAGGATCGGAATCGTCGGAGGCACCGGGTACACCGGCGTCGAGCTGCTGCGCCTGCTCGCGCGGCACCCGCACGCCGAGCTCGCGGTGATCACCTCGCGCAAGGAAGCCGGCACGCGCGTGGCCGACATGTTCCCGAGCCTGCGCGGCCACGTCGACCTCGCCTTCTCCGAGACCGGCGGCGCGAGCCTGGAGCGGTGCGACGTCGTCTTCTTCGCCACGCCGCACGGCGTGGCGATGAACGACGCGCGGCGGCTGCTCGACGCGGGCGCGCGCATCATCGACCTCGCCGCCGACTTCCGCCTCCAGGACCTCGCGGAGTGGAAGAAGTGGTACCAGCTCGACCACGCCGCGCCCGACCTGGTGCGCGCGTCGGTCTACGGCCTGCCGGAGGTCAACCGCGACGCGATCCGCGCGGCGCGCGTGGTCGGCAACCCCGGCTGCTACGCGACCGCGGTCCAGCTCGGCCTGCTGCCGCTCGTCGCGTCGGAGGCGGTCGACGTCGGCCACCTGATCGCCGACGCCAAGTCGGGCGTGAGCGGCGCCGGGAGGAAGGCGGAGCTCAACCTCACCTTCAGCGAGGCGTCCGACAACTTCGCCGCATACAACGTCGCGGGGCACCGGCACGTGCCCGAGATCAGGGAGAGCCTCGAGCGCGTCGCTGGCCGTCCGATCGGGCTCACGTTCGTGCCGCACCTCGCGCCGATGATCCGCGGCATCCACGCGACGCTCTACGCGCGCATCACGCGCGCGACCGACTTCCAGGCGCTCTACGAGACGCGCTACGCGGCGGAGCCGTTCGTCGACGTGCTCCCGCCGGGCCGCCACCCCGACACGCGCTCGGTGCGCGCGGCGAACACCTGCCGCATCGCGGTGCACCGGCCGCACGGCGGGGACACGCTCGTCGTGCTCTCCGTCATCGACAACCTGGTGAAGGGCGCCGCGGGCCAGGCGATCCAGAACATGAACATCATGTTCGGGCTCGACGAGACCGCAGGGCTCGGCCAGGTCCCGGTCCTGCCCTGAGCGAGCGACGGGAGGCCGATGCCGTTCTCCTTCCGGGCGCTGCGCCACCGCTGGGGCATCGCCGCGCGGCGGATGACCGTGCGGACGCACGTAGCCTGGTACTGGCGCGCGGTCGGGCTGGTGGCGGTGCTCTCGCTCTCGCTCACGCTCGGGCTCTGGATGTACGACGCGGGTCGCCGGTTCGCGGGCTTCGACGCCTCGGCGGTGAGCGAGGAGCTCGCCGCCCTCCGCGGGCGGGTCAGCCAGCTCGAAGCCGAGGCGCGCCAGCTGCGCGCGGCGGCGGCTTCGAACGAGAGTCGGGTCCAGATCGAGCGCACCGCGCAGGAGCAGCTCGCGCGGCAGCTGAAGAGCGCGGAGGCCGAGGCCGCGCGCCTGCGCGAGGACCTGGCGTTCTTCGAGAACCTCGCGGCCGGGCGCGCCGAGGACAAGCTCGCGGTCTCGCGCTTCAAGGTCGAGAGCGACGCGCTGCCGGGCGAGTACCGCTTCCGCGTGCTGGTCACGCAGGGCGGGAAGGACCGCGATTTCAACGGGCGCCTGCAGCTCGTCGTGTCGATGCGCCAGGGCGGCCGCGACACGACCCTGCTGATCCCGGACGAGCGGGCGGCGGAGACCCCTAGCTACCGCATCCACTTCCGGCGCTTCTACAGCACCGAAGGGACGTTCCGGGTCGATCCCGCGGCCGTCGTCAGGTCGGTGCAGGTGCGCGTGTACGAACAGGGCGTCGGCCAGCCGCGCGCCACCCAGAGCTTCAACCTGACCTGAGCATCACGGAGGACCTCCCATGTTCGGCAAGAAACCGTCCAAGCCGCAGACCCGCATCGACAGCCTGATCGGGGCCGGCACCCGGATCGAAGGCAACGTGATCTTCGCCGGCGGCCTGCGCATCGACGGCGAAGTGAAGGGCGACGTGCGCTGCGCGGAGGGCCAGACCGGCACCCTGGTGATCAGCGAGCACGCGCGGGTCGAGGGGGAGATCGCGGTCGCCCATCTCGTCGTCAACGGCACGATCGCCGGACCGGTGCACGCCACCGATTTCGTGGAGCTGCAGCCCCGTTCGCGCGTCACCGGGGACGTGCACTACACCTCGCTCGAGATGCATCTCGGCGCGGTGGTCGACGGGCAGCTCGTCCACAAGGTCGCCGCGACCGAGCCCAAGCCGGTCGAGCTGAAGCTCGCGAAGAGCCAATGACCCTGGCGTACGCGCGGGATTGCGCGCAGCCGTGCCGCTTGCGTGGCGCGGCGATTGACCCCATTTGCCCTGCATCCGATAATTTGCCGGAGTATCGCTGGGAGCACCGATGAACGCCGTGACCGAGATGCCCGCGCCCCTGGTCTTCAGCGACAGCGCCGCGGCCAAAGTGAAGCAGCTGATCGACGAGGAAGGCAACGCCGAGCTCAAGCTGCGCGTTTTCGTGAGCGGCGGCGGCTGCTCGGGCTTCCAGTACGGGTTCACCTTCGACGAAGTCACCAACGAGGACGACACCGTGATGCAGAAGAACGGCGTCACGCTGCTGATCGACGCGATGAGCTTCCAGTACCTCGCCGGCGCCGAGATCGACTACACCCAGGGCGTCGAGGGCGAGCAGTTCGTCATCAAGAACCCGAACGCCGCGACCACTTGCGGCTGCGGATCGTCCTTCTCCGTCTAGCGGCGGCTGGATCGAACGCGACGGGGCCGCGCGGCCCCGTTGCTTTTTTGCGGCCCGATTCCGCGGCGACCACGCGTTGGCGCCAGCGCGGGATGCGGCGCCGCATCGTCGCGCGTGCCCGGTCCGCTGCGCGGAAGGCTTCCTACGCTGGGTGGATGGCGCCGAGCACGCGCGCGCCGCGCGCGCCGGTGACTTCGGGCAGGCTGCCGGGCTCGCCGCGCAGCGTCCGGCGCGCGAGCCACGCGAACGCCATCGCCTCGACCCAGTCCGGATCCCCCCCAGCCACTCCGACCGTGTCGACCCGGGTCGCGGGCAGGCGCAGCGCCAGCTCGCGCATCAGCTGACCGTTGTGCACGCCGCCGCCGCAGACGAGCAGCTCGTCGGCGCCGCCGCAGAAGCGCTCGACCGCGCCGGCGATCGCGGCCGCGGTCAACGCGGTGAGGGTGGCCTGCACGTTCTCCGGCGGGTGCCCGGCCAGCCCGAAGCGGGCTAGCCACGCCGCGTTGAAGTCGTCGCGCCCCGTACTCTTCGGCGGCGCGAGGTCGAAGAACGGATCCGCGAGCATCGCCCCGAGCAGCGCGTCCACGACCCGCCCGGACGCCGCCCAGCGTCCGTCCTCGTCGCAGGGAGCGCCGAGGTGCCGCGTCGCCCAGGCGTCGATCAGGACGTTGCCCGGCCCGGTGTCGAAACCGCGCACCGGCGCGCCGGGCCGCAGGTCGGTCACGTTCGCGATGCCGCCGATGTTGGCGACCACGCGATGCGTCCCCGGCGTCGCGAAGCACGCCGCGTGGAAGGCGGGGACGAGCGGCGCACCCTGGCCGCCTGCCGCCACGTCCCGCGCGCGGAAATCGGCGACCACGCACAGCCCGGTGAGTTCGGCGAGGCGCGCGCCGTTTCCGAGCTGGAGCGTGAAGCCCCGGTCGGGCCGATGGCGGACCGTCTGGCCGTGGCATCCGATCGCGGCGACCGCCTCGCGCCGCACGCCGGCGCCCGCCAGCAGCTCGGTCGCGGCCTGCCCATAGAGCTCTGCGAGCCGGTTCGCGAGGCTCGCCGCCCGCTCCAGCTCGTCGGGGCCGGAAGTGTTGAGCGCCAGCGCCTCGGCGCGCACGTCCTCGGGATAGGGAAGAAAGCGGCTCGCCACCAGACGCCCCGGCGGCGTCGCGAAATCGACCAGCGCGGCGTCGACGCCGTCGAGGCTGGTGCCCGACATGAGCCCGACGTAGAGCTCGGACACTGCGCTGTCCCGCGACGCCCCGTGGCCCGCTCGCGGGCTCTTCCTAGTCGAGCGCGGCGAAACGGCCGTCGGCGAGGAGCTCGAGCTGCGCCGCGAGCGGCCGCGCGGTCGCGTTGAACGCGCCCATGCGCTCGGGCGGCACCGGCTCGGCGGCGGGCATCGCGATCGTGAGCGGGTTGCGGTGCTGGCTGTTCACGCGGAACTCGTAGTGCAGGTGCGGCCCCGTCGCCCAGCCGGTCGCGCCCACGAAGCCGATCGTGTCTCCCTGCGCGACGCGCGCGCCCTTGCGCGCGTCGGCGGCGAATCCGCTCAGGTGCGCGTACGCCGTGGTGATCCCGCCGTGATGGCGCAGGATCACGACCTTCCCGTATCCGCCCTGGACGCCCGCGAAATCGACCACGCCGTCGGCGGTCGCGCGCACGCGCGTGCCGGCGGGGGCGCCGTAGTCCACGCCGTTGTGCGCGCGCCACTGCTGCAGGATCGGATGGAACCGCATCGCGAAACCCGAGGTCACGCGCGAGAACTCGAGCGGCGAGCGCAGGAACGCCTTGCGCAGGTTCTTCCCGTCCGGCGCGTAATAGCCGCCGCGGCCTTCCGCCGCGTCGTCGAACCACACCGCGCGCAGCACCTTCTTTGCGTTGACGAACTCGGCCGCGAGCACGCGGCCGGACTTGAGCAGCCTGCCGTTGTGATGGAACGCCTCGTACACGACGGCGAAGCGGTCGCCCTTGCGCAGGTCGCGGTGGAAGTCGACGTCGCCGGAGAAGATGTCGGCGATCTGCATCGTGACCGCGTCGGGCATGTCGGCGTCGTCCGCCGCGGCGAAGAGCGACGAGCGGATCTCGCCGGACTTGAGCACGATCTGGCGCGCGAGCTGCGCGGGCTCGTCCACCACGCGGAACCCGTCGCCCTCGCGCTCGAAGCCGAGCAGGGTGTCGCGGCCGGACACGAACCGCAGCGAGCGCAGCGCGCCGTAGTCGGTCGTCTCCGCCCGCACCGTCATGCCGGGCCGCAGGGCGCGGAACGGCTTCGAGCCGCCGTGCTGTTTCACGAGCTGCAGCGCGTCCGCGCCGTCCACGCCGAGACGCGTCAGCAGGGTCGCGAACGTGTCGCCGCGCTCGAAGCGCACCTCGTGCACGTAGGACTGCACGATCTCGCCCGCCGCCGCCTCGATGCGGGGCGCCAGCACCTCGACCACCAGCGCCCGCGCGACCGGCGGCTCGGGTGCGTCGCGGACCGTCCCGAACGCGGTCACGCCGCCGAGCAGCCCGGCGCAGCCCGCGACGATCGCCGCACGCCACCGCAACGGCAGCTCCCGCAACCGGCGCCCGTGCGCTAGAATCCCGCTCTTGGTCAAAGGACTGATTTGTTAGGTTTTTCCAGCTCTTAGCGGCGAAGAATAACAGGAAGCCTCAACTCGTCCAAGCACAAAGTCACGAGAACCCGATGGACATCACGCACCAGCTCGCGATCATCAAGCGGGGCTGCGAAGAACTCCTCGTCGAAGCGGACCTGGTGCGCAAGCTCGAGACCGGACGCCCGCTGCGGGTGAAGCTCGGGCTCGATCCGACCGCCCCCGACCTGCACCTGGGGCACACGGTCGTGGTCAACAAGCTGCGCCAGTTCCAGGACCTCGGTCACCGGGTGCAGTTCCTCATCGGGGATTTCACCGGCATGATCGGGGACCCCTCGGGCCGGAACGCCACGCGGCCTGCGCTCACCCCCGAGCAGATCGCGGAGAACGCCCGCACCTACCAGGCGCAGGCGTTCCGGATCCTCGATCCCGACCGGACCGAGATCCTGTTCAACTCGACCTGGTCGAACGAGCTCGGCGCGGCGGGCATGATCCGCCTCGCCGCGCGCTACACCGTCTCGCGCATGCTCGAGCGCGACGACTTCGCGAAGCGCTACCGGGCGAACCAGCCGATTTCGATCCACGAGTTCCTCTACCCCCTGATGCAGGGCTACGACTCGGTGGCGATGCAGGCGGACGTCGAGCTCGGCGGTACCGACCAGAAGTTCAACCTCCTGGTCGGCCGCGAGCTGCAGAAGGACTGGGGGCAGGAGCCCCAGGTCATCCTCACCATGCCGCTGCTCGAGGGCCTGGACGGGGTGAACAAGATGTCGAAGTCGCTCGGCAACTACGTCGGGATCACCGAGCCGCCCGGCGAGATCTTCGGCAAGCTGATGTCGATCTCGGACGCGCTGATGTGGCGCTACATCGAGCTGCTGTCGTTCGAGCCCCTGGCCGTGGTGCACCGCTGGCGCGCCGAGGTCGAGGCCGGCCGCAATCCGCGCGAGGTCAAGGTCGGATTCGCGAAGGAGATCGTCGCGCGTTTCCACGGGCGGGGCGCCGCGGACGCGGCCGCGGCCGAATTCAACGCGCGCTTCCGCGAGGGCGCGCTGCCCGACGCCATGCCCGAGCTGACCGTCGCCGCGGGCGCGGCGGGCATCGCGCTGCCCCAGCTCCTCAAGGAGGCCGGGCTCACCCCCAGCACGTCGGAGTCGCTGCGCATGATCGAGCAGGGCGGCGTGCGGATCGACGGCGAGCGCGCGGCCGACAAGGCGCTGCGCCTCGCCGCGGGCGCGACGGTCGTGCTGCAGGTCGGCAAGCGCAGGTTCGCGCGCGTCACCCTCGTCTAGGGCGGCGCCGGTGGCTTTCGCTCTAGCGGAGTGCGACCGGGCGAGCGCCCTCGCGCGCCCCGGTGGAGCGGACCGGAGATGAGCGGCGCCGACGTCGGCCGCCTGGTCCTGCTCGCCGCGGTCTGGGGGCTCGCGTTCGTGTTCATCCGCGTTGCCGTGATGCCGCTCGGGCCGGTCGTGCTGGTCGAACTGCGGCAGGTGATCGCGGGGGTGGCGCTCGCGCTCTACGCCCGCTCGATCGGGCTCTCGCTCGAGGTGCGCCGGCGGTGGCGGGTCTACCTGCCGGTCGCGCTGCTCAACTCGGCGCTGCCGTTCGTGCTCGTCGCCGCCGCGCAGCGGGAGCTCGCCGCCTCCTACGCGGCAATCCTGGTGTCGACCAGTCCGCTGCTCGCGGCGCTGATCAGCGCCGTCGCGCTCGACGATCCGCTGACCCCGCGCAAGCTGGGCGGCCTCGTCCTCGGGATCGCGGGGGTCGCGCTGCTCATCGGCTGGAACCCGGCCGCGCTCGATCTGCCGCCGGTCTGGGCGATCGCCGCGGTGCTCGCCGCGGCGCTGCTCTACGCGATCGCCGGCGTCTACACCCGGATCCGCGCGCGCGACATTCCGCCGCTGGCCACGGCGGCGGCGAGCCAGCTCGCCTCGGCCGGGCTCGTGCTGCCGTTCGTGGCGCTCGCGCCGCCGGCGGCGATGCCGGGCGCGGTCGAGTGGCTCAGCGTGCTCGCGCTCGCGCTCTTCTCGTCCGCCCTCGCGTTCATCCTGTACTTCCAGCTGATCCGCAACGTCGGGCCGGTGAAGACGCTGACGGTGAATTTCCTCGCCCCCCTCTTCGGGGTGGGCGGCGGCGCGCTGCTGCTCGGCGAGCGCATCACCGCGAACATGCTGGGCGGGACGGTGGTGATTCTCGCCGGCACCGCGCTCGTCCTCGGCGGCGCCCGCCCGCGCCCGGGGTGAGCGCGGCGAAGGGGTGGCGCCCGTGCGCGCGGGCGCGGGTGCTGAGGGCGATCGCCCGGCGCAGGTAGAGCAGGTCGTCGTCGCGCGGCCCGGCCATGCCCGGCGCCCGCCGTCAGCCCGGCATGTTCATGCCGCGGTGCGCCCAGCCGGTCATGCGCCGCTCGAGGGCGGCGAAGGCCACGTACATCACCATCGCCATGATGCTGATGACGATCAAGCCCGCGAACATGAGCGGCACGCGCATGGTCGAGCTCGCGGCGAGCATGAGCTGGCCGATGCCCTCGTTCGCCGCGGTCAGCTCGGACACCACCGAGCCGACGAACGCGAGCGTGATCGCGACCTTCAGGGAGGCGAAGAAGTAGGGTATCGAGCGCGGCAGGCCGACCTTGATCAGCACGTCGGCGCGCGACGCGCCGAGCGCGCGCAGCACGTCCTCGAGCTCCGGCTCGATCGTCGCCAGCCCGGTGGCGACGTTCACCGTGATGGGGAAGAAGCAGATCAGGAACGCGGTCAGCGTCGCGGGCACCACGCCGATGCCGAACCACACCACCAGGATCGGCACGAACGCGGCCTTGGGGATGGCGTTGAACGCGACCAGCAGCGGGTAGAGGCCGTTGTACATCAGGCGCGAGGATCCGATCAGCACGCCGATCAGCACGCCCACGACGATGCCGATGCCGAAGCCGACCATCGTGGTCCAGAACGTGGGCCAGGTGTTCATCAGGATCGGCCCGAAGTTGTCGTACAGCGCGCGGAACGACGCGCTCGCGGTCGGCAGCACGAACTCGTCGATGCGGAAGAGCCGCACCCCGAACTCCCACACGAGCAGCAGGACGACGAGGAAGATCCACGGCGCCCATCGATCCAGGTTGCGCTTGGCGGCCATCGCGTCTCCTCAGCCCTTGCGCACGCGGCCGATGTGCGCGCGCAGCTCGTGCACGATCCCGATGAAGTGCTCGGAGTAGGTGACTTCGAGGTCGCGCGGCCGCGGCAGGTCGATCGCGCGCCGCGCGACGATCTTCCCCGGCCGCCTGCTCATGCAGTAGACCGTGTCGGCGAGAAACACCGCCTCGCGCAGGTCGTGCGTGACGAGCACCACCGTGAACCGGCGCTCCTGCCACAGGTCGCGCAGCACCAGCCACAGCTCCTCGCGCGTGAACGCGTCGAGCGCGCCGAACGGCTCGTCGAGCATGAGCAGCTGCGGCTCGTGGATCAGGGCGCGGCAGATCGACGCGCGCTGCTGCATGCCGCCCGAGAGCTGCCACGGAAACTTGCCCTCGCTGCCCTCGAGGCCGACGGTCTCGAGCAGCTTGCGCGCGCGCGCGACGTACTCGTCGTGCTTGTGCTTGAAGCTCGCCCGGTAGGGCTGCACGATCTCGAGCGGCAGCAGCACGTTGTCGAGCGTGGTGCGCCAGGGCAGGAGGTTGGGCGCCTGGAACGCCATGCCGACGATCTTGAGCGGCCCCGCCACGCCCTTGCCGTCGACGCGCACCGTGCCCTGCGTCGGCGCCTTCAGCCCGGTGCACAGCTTCATGAACGTCGACTTGCCGCACCCCGACGGACCGACGATGGCGATGAACTCGCCCGACCCGATCGAGAGCGTGATGTCCTCGACCGCGTAGCCGCTCGTCTCGTCGTAGGCGAGCGAAACGCGGTCGAAGGCGACGAACGCCGGGTGGCTCACTCCCGTCCTCTCGTGCGGCGCCGGCCCGGGGCTGCGCGCGACCCGCCCCCGCCGCAGGGCGCCGGGGACGGCGCGCGGCCGCGGGCTACTGCGCGAAGATCTGGCGCTCGCCGCGGCTCGGCAGGAAACTCGAGTTGAACAGTCCGTCCACGTTGGGCGTGGTCTTCAGGTCGAAGGCCGACACCACCTGGGTCACGGTCTCCTCCAGCTTGATCTTGTTGACCGCGCCGATGCCGTTCGACTTGAACTCCGGCGTGGCGATCACGGTGTCGATCGCCAGCCTGAGACGCCGCTGCTCGAGCGCCTCGTTGATCAACGGGTCGCGCTCCTTCACGTACTTGATCGCGGCGTCGGGGTTCGCGACCACTTCCTTGATGCCCCGGGTCAGCGCGCGCAGGAAGGCGGCCACCGCCTTCGGATTCTGGTCGATGAAGCGCTGGCTGGCGATCACCAGATTGCCGTACAGCTTGACGCCGTAGTCGGGGTACTTGAACGCGGTGACGTCCTCGTCCTTGATGCCGCGCGCGTTCAGGTTGAGCAGGCTGGTGAAGTAGAAGCCGGTGATCGCGTCCACCTCGCCGCGCGCGAGCATCGTCTCGCGCAGCGGCGGATCCATCGACTGCCACTTGAACTTCGACGCGTCCAGCCCGTTCGCCTTGGCGAACATCGGGAACAGGCGGCGCCCCGCGTCGAACACCGGCGCGCCCAGCACCTTGCCGTTCAGCTGGGCGGGCTTGGTGATGCCGGATTTCTTCAGCACGAACAGGCTCGCCGGCGTGTCGCTGTAGGTCATGTAGACCCCCTGCAGACGCGCCTGCGGCAGGTGCTGGTTCTGGGACAGAAACTCGATCAGCGACGCGGTGTCGGCGAACCCCATGTCGTACGCGCCGGAGGCGACGCGGGTCAGCGTGCCGCCCGACCCGCTGCCGGCGTCGATGGTGACGTCGAGCCCCTCGTCCTTGAAGTACCCCTTGGCCGCGGGCAGCAGGAAGAGCGCCGCCGGGCCTTCCCAGCGCCAGTCGAGCTGGAAGCGGATCCGGGTCGGCGCCTGGGCGGCTGCCGGCATCGCGGCCGCAGCAAGCAGGCCGGCCGCGGCGACCGCGGCGATGGCCTTCAGCGCACCCCGGCGCGACGGCGTCGAGCGTGTGGTCATGACTAGCGTCCTCCTCGTAGCAACGGTGCGCGCGGGGCGCGGGGGGCGGCACGGCCGCGGCAGTTCGGGAAGCGCG
>JAGVSZ010000399.1 GCA_019137045.1 Betaproteobacteria bacterium | reverse complement strand
GGTGCACCTCCTGGAAGACGGGCAGGCGGTTGAAGATGGATTCGTACCGCCACGGCGCCTCGACGAGCGTGAGCGAGCCGCGCGGCTGCTGGGCGAGCTTCCGGTAGAAGTCGGGGATGGGGCCGGGGCGCAGCACCGCGGCAACCGCGTTCTCGCGCTCGTCGAACTCGAAGAAGTGCAGGTGGTTGCCGACGAAGCTGTTGGGGTAGGCGAGCGCCCTGGGCAGCGGGCCCAGCAGCACGAGCGCCGTGAGCGCGGCCGACACGAGGAGCCACGGCAGGGCGGTGAGCCGCTTGCCGAGGGGCGCGAGCAAGGCGGCCGCCCCCGCCGCGACGGCCAGCAGCACGAAGGGCAGGCACACGAGGAGGTAGCGCGCCAGCACGATGGGGTAGTGCAGCAGGTAGGCGCGGCTCGCGAGGACCGTGGCCACCTGCAGCAGCACCAGCGCGAACACATATCGCGTGGCCTGCGGCGCGCGGCGCCCGAGCGAGACGACACCGAAAGCGGCGAGGAACGCCATCGCCGCCGCGGGAATCGCCGAGGCCGTGCCCGCGTAGAGCGCGCCCGTGCGCACGGCGGTGTGGATCGTGGGGAAATCCTGCGCCGCCTTGGCGCGCAGGTTGGCGAGGTCGTTCCACAGCGGCGGGCCGACGAGCGCGGCGGTGAGCAGCACGGCCGTGCCGCCCACGATCGCCATGGCGAGGAAGCGCTGCCCGTCCCGTCGCGGCGAGGCGAGCCACTCGAGGAACAGGACGATCCAGACGCCCAGCACGAAGGGGGCCACGATCAGGTGCAGCCAGATGGCGAGCGGCGCGCACAGGAGGTAGAGCGCGGCGTGGCGGAACTTCCCCGCCTGCCACCAGCGGTAGGCCGCCCACGCGGCCGCGAGCGCCAGCGCGACCGAAAGCGCGTAGGGCCGCGCCTGCCGCGCATACAGCACGAGGAGCGGGGAGATGGCGAGGAGCCCCGCGTAGAGGCCGAGGCCCAACGGCGTCACGGCCTTGCGCGCGGCGGCCACCAGCCCCACGGCCATCGCGATGCCGGCGGCGAGCGGCACGGCGTACATCCACGCTTCCGACAACAGGCCGGCCTCGATGAGCGCGTCGTAGTAGAGCGCCACCGGGATCGAGTGGTCGGCCAGCCCGAAAGAAAGGACAATCTCGCGTGGGGTGGCCGTGGCGGCCTTGGCGATCGCGTGCCACTCGTCGTCCATCGGGACCTGCAGCCCGATCTGGAAGAGCCGCGCGAAGAGGCCCGCGGCCAGCGCCACCACGAGGGCGGCGGGGGGCCAGGGGCTCGAAGGGGAACGGAAAAGGTGATTCAAGGCAAGAAGGTCATCGTCGTGCTGCCCGCCTACAACGCGGGGAAAACGCTCGAGCGCACCGTGGCGGCGATCCCGCGCGAGGGCGTGGACGACATCATCCTCGTGGACGACGCGAGCCGCGACGAGACGGTCCGGGTGGCCCGCTCGCTGGGGCTGGGCGAGGTCCTCGTGCACCCGCGCAACAGCGGCTACGGCGCCAACCAGAAAACCTGTTATCGCGCCGCGCTCGGCCGCGGCGCGGACATCGTGGTGATGCTGCACCCCGACTACCAGTACGACCCGCGGCTCATCCCGGCGATGGCCGGCATGGTCGCCTCCGGCATCTACGGCATCGTGCTGGGCTCGCGCATCCTCGGCAGCGGCTCGACCGGGGCGCTGGCCGGCGGGATGCCGTGGTGGAAGTACCTCGCGAACCGCGCGCTCACCGCGTTCCAGAACCTGCTCACGGGGGCCAAGCTCTCAGAATATCACACGGGTTACCGCGCCTATTCGGCCGCGGCGCTGCGCGAGATCCCCTTCCTCGCCAACTCCGACGACTTCGTGTTCGACAACCAGCTCCTCGTGCAGGCGGTGGCCGCGGGCGTGCCCATCGGCGAGGTCTCGTGCCCCACGCGCTACGAGCCGGAGTCGTCTTCGATCAGCTTCGCGCGCTCGGTGCGCTACGGGCTGGGCGTGCTCGGGACGACCTTCGCCTTCCGCGCCTGGCGCTGGGGGCTCGCGAAGCCGCGCTTCCTCGCCTTCTCAGCGGGCGACTTCGTCGCGGGCGGCGGGGGCGCGGAAGATCCAGTTGCGCGCGAGCAGGTAGTTCACGAGCGTGACCGCGCCCGTGGTGAGGACCTGTGAGACGAGGTAGTGCGCGTCGAGGGTGGCGAGCAGCGCCGCGAGGATGATGCCGTTCAGCGCGAAGCCCGCCGCGAGCCCGATGGCGAAGCGCACGAGCGCGTCCCCGTGCCGCGCGCTGCTGCGGAACACGACCCAGTAGTTGAGCGGGTATTTCACGGCGGCGCCCGCGAGGAAGCCCGCCGAGGACGCCGCCACCTCCCACCAGCCCGCCCAGTGCACCAGCGCCACCATGACGGCGTAGTGCGAGCCCGTGGCCGCGAGCCCGGAGGCCACGTAGCCCGTGAGCTTCGCGGACTCGCGGCGCAGGAACGCGATCACCGCGCGAGGCCCCGCGCCATGACGACCGCGAGGATGGGGATCAAGGCCGCCACGTGCACCTCCCACATGAGGTAGCGGCGAAGGCGCCGGCGCTCGCCTTCCGCCACCGTGAAGCCGGGCTCGGCGGCCGCGCGGCGGTTCCAGCGCAGGATGGCGAGCGCCGGCGGGATGGCGAGCCCCGCCACCACGAGGAAGAGCGTGACCTTGGCGTGGAAGACCCAGTCGCCGGAGTAGAACGCCCAGCCCTTGGCGCCCCAGAGCGCGCGCGCGAAGCCGGTCACGAGCGCCACCGCCGTCGCACCCAC